>CAYGTG010000034.1:0-14243 GCA_964352485.1 uncultured Nannocystaceae bacterium
GCACCATACGGCCGCAACGGTTCGAGCATCAGCTCCAGCATCGATGCAACCCGCGCTGCGGGAGCGTTCTAATCGGCCTTGCGACCAAGACGACCGCCCGCGGGGGCCTGATGCGGGTAGCCTCCGCACCCATGAGCAACGCTAGGTTCACGTCTTCGGCTGCGTCTCCGTCGCTGCGGCGGGTGGGCATCGTGTTCGCGGGCGGTCCAGCCCCGGGAGCCAACGCGGTCATTTCTGCGGCCGCCACGACGTTCATCGAAGACGACCGCGAGGTGGTGGGATTTTTTCACGGCTACTCCAACCTTCAGGACTACGACCCGGACACCCACCCTCTGGTGCCCGACGAGCATTATCGGGTGTTCGAGGAGCGTGACCTGCGAGGGCTCCGCAACGAACGGGGCATCATCATCGGCACCGCTCGGGCCAACCCGGGCCGCGGGATCGAGGCTCCCGCCGACCTCGACGATCCCGAACGTACCGCGGCCCTGGCCCGGGTGTACCAGGCGTTCATCGATCTCAAACTGGATGCCCTTGTCTCGATCGGCGGAGACGACACCCTCAAGACCGCGAACCTGCTGGTCGAGTATCAGAAACGGCTGCCCGCAGAGGCTCCGCGGGTGCGCATCATCCATCTACCCAAGACCATCGACAACGACTATCGCGGCATCGACTTCACGTTCGGGTTCTTCACCGCCGTGGACGTGATGGCGAAGGAGCTGCAGAACCTACGGGCCGACGCGATGGCCACCAGCTCTTACTTCCTCGTCGAGACCATGGGACGCAAGGCCGGCTGGCTGAGCTACGGAGTGGCGATCGCCGGCGAAGCGCACCTCGTGGTGGGGGTCGAGGACGTGAGCGGTGCGCTGGCCACCGAGGAAGACGGTCGTCGCTGCGTCGACATCGATGCGCTTGTCGATCACATCGTCGATCTCATGCTCACTCGGGAGACACGGCGAAAACACTACGGCACGGTGGTTCTGGCTGAGGGCCTGGCCGAGATGCTGCCCGACGCCTTCATCGCAGGCCTGCCGCGAGACGAGCATGGGCACATCTCGCTGGCGCGGATCGACCTGGGGAAGCTCGTGGCCGGCCGCGTCGCCACCCGCTATGAGCAGCGCACCGGCAAGAAGAAGAAGCTGGGCAGCGTACAACTCGGCTACGAGTCTCGGTGCGCTCCACCCCATGCTTTCGACGTCATGTTGGGCAGCCAGCTAGGGATCGGGGCCTACCGTGCTTTGGTGGAGGAGGGACTCGATGGGCACATGGTCTCCGTCAGCGGCCAACTCGACCTTCACTACGTGCCGTTCACGGAGCTGATCAACCCGCAGACCCTGAGGACCGAGGTGCGCTTCATCGAGCCCGGCTCCGACTTCCACCGCCTTGCCCGCCTCCTCGAGACGCGCGTCGACCCAGAAGCGGACTGGAGCCCTGGGCGTCGCGAGGAGCGCTGAGGCTGCGCTTCGATCCTGCCCTCGAGCTTGCAGGAGAAAATGACGCCGACCGCTTTCACCGAGAGGCCGGGTACGGAGAACGACCGGTCGATGAGCCGGGGGATGCGCCAATCCGCATCAACGCCGCCCAGGGCTTCGTGCGTGAGCGCGATCTCGGGCATGCCGAGCTGGCCCGTGCCGTTGCGCCCGATGAGGACGCAAGAGGCGAAGAGGGCGGAGCTTGTCCCCTCGTCGTAGACTGAACCGATGTGGCGCTCGTCCTGGATTGCGCCTAGAGCACATCTCATAACCTCGCCACGCCGTCTCGCTGGTCTTTGCGAGCCACCGCGTCGAGGTTATGAGATGTGCTCTAGTCCTTTTTCTTCGGGGGGCGGACCGTCGCGCGGAACTTGCCGTCGGTGATCGGCGGTTTGTTTGCCATCGAGCCGTTGGGTTTCCACTCGAACGTACCCATGTATTCGGTCTCGGTTGCTGACGTGATGGTGACCTTGGCCCCGGAGAGCAGGATGATCTCGGCCTCTTTGATCGTGTCCATGGCCTGATCGGCGACCTTGGCGTCATCTGTCTTGCCGTCTTTGTCGACGGCGGCCTCCGCCCGCTCGGTGTCAAACCCCACCCCAGAGAAGTTCGACGAGTATCCCTTGAGTTCGTACTCGCCGGGGCCGTCGTAGTCGGGGATGACGAGCGAGAAGGCGTCTCGATTGACCGCCTTGTCGGTCATGTCCGTCTTGCTCAACGTCAGCCGCAGCTTTCCGTCCTTGAGCTTGGCGCGCGCGGACTCAGCGACCCACTCTTTGTCCCCGAGCTTTGCCGAGCCTTCGCCCCGGTCCTTTTTCGGCCGCGGCTTGTCGTGGTCGCTCTTGGCGTTCTTGGTGTCGGCCGACCCTTCGCCGCCCTCGTCCTCCTTGGCCTTGTCGCCCTTTTCCTTGGCGTCGGTCTCCTTGTCTCCATCGCAGGCGACGGCCGGGCCAAGGAACAATAGGCAAGACGCGGAGATCACGAGGGGGCGCATGGCCCCATGTCTACCAGCCCTCGCGCTGTCAAGAACGCACGGTCGGTGGGTGCTCAACCAGTCTGTTCTGCCGACATGCAGATCCTGTGCGCCACGTCGCGGACTACGCCTCCCAGAGTGCTCCGATGACGCGTGACACGATGCCCCCCGACGGCGCGGGCGATGGCCCCGAGCTCGGCGAGCAGCTTCGGGAAAACGCGAAGCCTTGTGTGTCGGTGTTGTGAAGCAGGACACGGCCGTCCCGAGACTGTGCGCGCCGCGTTCATCTACGGGGTCTCGGATGTCGAGCCCAGTCGAGCGCGCATGTGGTCAAAAGCATGTTGCATGAACGCCTGCACGCGACGGTTCCCGCGCAACTCCGGGAGCGTGAGCACCCAAACATCCATACTCGATCCTGACCACTCGGTCTCGAGCGGTACCGCCAGGACGGGATCCTCGGAGCGTTCGTCGGGAAGCACCCACGGGAACTCGCTCAGGTGTGCGGAGGGCCCGAAGCGCTCCACCAACGACGCGCTGCCATAGACCGCGAACTGGACGGCGCCCAGCTTTCTTCCCACCAGCTGCTCGCGGGGCGAGTTGCCCAGGCGCAGCGTGACGTCGGCCTCTCGCCTGAGCAACGACACGACGTCGTACTTCGCATCCACGGTGAGCTCGACCCCGCTGAACGTCTGCGCGAGATCGGCGAACGAGTCCACGAGTGCCGCGAACAGGAAGTCGACGGTTGCAACGCGAAGCCTCCCCACACGGCGTTCGTCGCGACCGAGCACGCGCCCACTCGCCGCGAGGACTTCGGTCTCGACCCGCGCTGCGACCTCAGCGAGATCTCGCCCCGCAGCTGTGTCGGTCAACCCGGTGGGCGCGCGGTCGAACAGTTTCACCCCGAGCTGCGACTCCAGCACGTCGAGCTCACGGTGGGCAGGTGACAACAACGCCAAGGATTCTGATGAACCACGCCTTCCGCCGCCACGCCCAGTCCCGATGGATGGCCCTCCTGTGGGTCGTCGGTTTCGCGCTATCCGTCAGCGCGTGTGCCCAGCCCAAGTCTCCGACTCAGATCGCTTGGTTGCCGGACGCTACCGGGTGGAACCTCCGAGACTTCGATGACACGGAGCCCCCACAATGGGTCCTCTGCGAGCGAGACGCGCTCATCGCTGACGTCAAAGAGTTTCGCATCGTCGGCGTGGTCGATGCGGAGCCCGAGGTTGCTGTGGGCGCGCTACGGTATCGACTTCTCGACGAGCAGTACGTGCCCGAGGGGTTGCAGCGACGGACCCTCAAGGAGTCGGAGCTCAGCGTCTCGCAAGACGCCGTGAACGTCGGGGGTCCCATCATCCGCCAGAGACTCACGGCATTCCTGACGGACGACTGACCCGCCTTTCACGCTCACCCCTTGGCGTAGCCGCAGAAGCGGCCGACCGGGCGAGGATCTTGGCGCGGAGTCGCTCGACCGGGGCCGATCGCGGTGGAATTGGGGCGCCGCGATGGCCGTTTCATCGAATTGGGGACGGCCCCTCGCCGGCGTCGGACTGCGCCGGTGACTCGACGCCACACGCGACGCCCAACTCGCGGTGTACGTCGGCCGGGGTCCACGTCCTGCCGGAGAGCGGGTAGGGCCGCTGCTGGGCATCGGTGGCGCCACTGACCCGGTTGCCGACGACTCCGCGACCCATGAGCATCGCGCTGCCCACGGGCCAGTGGTCCTTGCCCGCGAATGGCTGCGGACTATCGTAGTCGGGGCCGCGTCCAAACTCGGAGCCGATCATCACGGTCAGCCTTTGTGTGAGACCGCGGCGCTCGGCTTCGGTCATTAGGAAATCAACACCGCGGAAGAGCTTGCCGAGCTGAGTGACTTGCGCGCGGTCGTGACTGCCGTGAGTATCAAATCCGCCCAGCTCGAGGTGTACGGCGACGGCGAGGTTGCTCTCGAAGGCCGCAAGCGCCACCTCGGCTTGACGCATGAAGCGCTGGAGATCCTGTAGCTCGCCACCCAGCTCGATGGGTGGGGCAGCGCTGCTCGGCACCGCGAGCGCGTCGTGGGCTCTGCCACCCAGGCACGCATCGGGGTCACAGGAGCGCTCGAAAGGCTGATCGGGGTCCACGCTCGGGAGCCTTGCGGAGGGGGCGACGCCAGAGGTGTCCCCGCGATGGGACGCAAGGTGCGGCAACCCGCTGTCCAGCGCGAGAAGCTCGGCGATGGACAAGGCGCCCTCTGTAGGCTGACCGGTCAGGAGGCTCGACGTCGCTTCATCGTGGCGGACTGTTCCGATGTCGATACCATTGATGCAGTGCAGTCGATTGGCGTACTTGTCGAAGAACTCGGTGCTCCCCATCAAGGTCTTGGCTGACGCTCCGCCCAGGCCTGTCGTGCGGCGCGTCATCGCCAGCGGGGCGTACGCGATCTCCCCCGCGGTTGCGATCTCGGTGTAGACGCGATTCTGCGCAGGATCGAGGACGGGGTCGCACACCAAGCGCGGATCCCATCCGCCCGTCGCATGGACCACGACGAGCAGGGGGCCTTGATGCCCGGGCCCCCTCGCGTGCACGGGCATGCCGACCGTGGAGCCGACAGCGAGACCGCTGAGCGCGGCCAGTTTTAGGAACTTGCGGCGTTGCATTGTTGTTCTCCTCAGGCGGACAGCGCCCCGTAGGTCTTAATCCAGCGCCGCAGACCGGCGTGTGCAGCGGTGAGTGTTCCCGGTTCGATCCCATCGGCGACCGCCTGGTGCGTGAACGCATTGGCATCGAGCAGCTTCTTGTAGGGCTGTCTCACCCGCACATCGAGCATTGGCCCGATGCCGGCGTGAGCCGTGAACGCATGCATCGCCCGGCCGGCTTCGGTCTCGGGTCGACTGATGATGAAGGAGAGCGCGCTCGAGTTGCCCTCGATCGCGTGTCCTGCGAGTTCCTTGCCCGCAGTCTCTGAGTCCTTCCTCTTGTAGCTGCCGCGGAAAACCAGCAGCGACGAGATCGCCGGCCGCTCCCAGCTTTGCGGGCCGAACGACGCGAACGCCCCTTGGCCGGCGAGGACTTCCCGGATCTGCAGCTTCGCCGCGATCTGGGGCTTTGGATCGGAACGCGACAGCACCAAGAATGGGAGCGTCGACACCGACCGGTTGTGGCTGGCCACCGCTGCCAGCGTGGTCTTGCCCTCTTGGATCGGTAGCGCGAAGTTGGTCAGCGCGCGCCCCAACGCGCGGTTGAACGTGGTGTAGTTTTCGCGACCTTTGAGTTTGGACAACGCGTCGTTGTCGGCGAGCAGACAAACGTCGATGTTGGGAACAAGCTTGTGCAGCCCAAGGGCCGCGTTGATGGCGTCTAGCGGTGATGGGTCGGCCTTATAGCCGGGCAACAAGGCCGCGCTGACCCGAACCGCCTTGGGGTATTCGGCGGCGAGCAGGGGTGCGAGCTTCGCGGCCAGCCCACTCCCTGTTCCGCCGCAAAGCGAGTGAACGATGACAAAGCCGTCGACCTTCGTTGCCCTGTCACGGAGCCTCCGAACTCGGTCGAGGATCACGGGCAGCTGGGTGTCCACCACGCCCTGGTACGCACGGCTGAAACAGCGCGACGCGCTCTCCTTGCCGCCCAGAAGGTTGGTCGGGTGTACGAACATCGGGCCGCTCGTATCTGTGAGCGAGTCCCTCCGCCGACGCGCTGCGACGGGGTCGGTGTCCACAAAAACGGCGCGGGGTACGAGCACGCCGTTGCCTGCCCTTTCAAAGAAACCACCGCTGTGGCTCTGCGAAGGCGCGAGGTCGGTCGCGAGATTGCGGAGGAACCTCGCAGCCACTGCCCCGCCTGCCCCGCCAATACCGATCGTGATGATAGCTCCGGCCATTTGTTCATCTCCTGTGGTTGGATGGCCCCGGGCTCACCCTGCGTTCTCGTAGGCGGTCGCCAGGTCGTTGATGTTCTTTCGGGCGTTGGCCATCGCCGCCTTCGAAAGGCCATGGCCCTCGTACAGATGCAGGAACGCGTCGCGTTTGAACATTCGGTCGAACTCCGCGACGATCCCGTGCAGTCTTACGTGTACCCCAGTGCTGTTCTCGACCAGGAGGGACGAACCATCCTGGCTTCGTGTCTTCGCGACGGAGACTGCGGGCGGATACCAGGTCGGGATCTGCAGCCGGCTGTCCTTGCGCAACGTCGTGGCCGATAGCTTGCGTCCCTTTGACGCGATGAACATCGGACTGAGCAGCTTGTTCCGCGCCGTTGGGATTCCGCTGATCCGGTTGTGCTTTTGGCGTACCCCTGCGGCGAGGTCCCCGGTTGTCGCTCTTCCCCACGTCTCCATCGCCAGTCCCACCAGGTTCAAGCTGGGAAACGGGGCGAGGGTGCGGGTCAGCTCGCGGAATCCAATGGGGTGACGCACGGGCAGTCGTGCCGGGCTTGTAAACAGGCCGAGCGCGCGGGCGGCAAGTTGGTTGTGGCCGACGAACCCGCTGGGGATGGTGCCGAACTTCGAGTTCACCGCCCCTGCGAGCATCTGGTTGTCCAGGAGGACCACCAAGTCAGCCGTTCGTTGAAGCCGATCCAGGGCGCAGATCTCGTTGTAGGGCTGGGTTGGAATGGACGACCCCGAGCGATTGCGAAGGACCGCACAGCAGATGATCGTCGCGCTCGGATGTTGGCTGCGGAGCTCATCGACGATGGCTGCGGTCAGGCCACCCCCAGTCCCGCCTGCAAGCGAGTGCGTGAGCAGGAACGTCAGATTCCCCTGGGGGCTGTTCGCAACCGTGGCGTTCACCCGGGTGAGCACGTCGTCCCGCAAGTCGGTCCGGCGCAGATACCCAGTCGCGAAGTTGTTCGAGCACGATGACGAACCGAACACGATGTTGTCCGGCTTGATGAGGCCGTGATGCGTCCAACCCGACAGAGCCCCGATAGCGTCCGTGTCCGAGTCCGTGACGATCGCCCGAGGCACAAATCGCGCGCCCACGGCTGGGGCGAAAAAGTCCGCTCCGCTGCCGAGCGACTCGGTGGTCGCAGTGCCGGTGTGCGACACGCCATGCTCCGCAAAGAGCACGTCCCACAACTGCTGCCCGAGGCGTATGCCCGTCCCCCCTACGTGGATCGCGATTGTGCTGGCCATGGCAGAACTCCCATGCCCCAGACGTACGCCAGCCTCGCTTACCCTCACGCTTGGGCGGAATTGTTTGCGAACCGTCGCAGATGTCCGCGGATCGGCCGTGAGCCTGAAAAACCGGCGGTGCCATGGTCATTTCAAGCTGCGCGCGTGCGCTCACTCAGGCCACCGATTTCGCCCGCCCGGGCAGCCCCCGGTCGTAGCCCACCCGCTGGGAAGCGGTGAACCCGACCTCCATCTTTCAACCGCTACACCCCACATGGAGGACAACAGATGGCGACCGTCCTGTGGGCTACTGCGACGCCGAGTTTCGTTTCTTCTCGGCGATGACCCGTGGGGCAACCTTCGCCCCGACGTAGCCACCGATGGCGAGCTTGAGTGCCAACAGCTGCACCGCAGGAAGCGCGACGACCCACAGCTGGTCGAGGAGCTCCGCGTAGTACAGGCCGCCGAGGATCGCGACAAGCCCATACGAGAAGACCGCGAAGATCGACTCAATCGCCTTGAGACCCTGCACAAGACGGCGGCCAAACTCGAGTTCCACGGTTCGCCCTCGTTCCATGTTCGTCACCGTAGCACCTTGAGCTCATGCTTCACGCGCCGGACCGCGGCGAGCATGGGTTGCTGGGGACCGACCCACACACCCCCGTTGACCGACTTCACCTGGAACGCGACAGCTTCGTGCAACCGCTGCATTGTGGCCATGGTGCGGTGCGGATCATCGGTGTTTGCGAAGGCATCCACGCCGTACTTGCCCACCGTCACCCGCAACGCGTCTCCAACCGCGCCTTGTAACGCAGCTGCATCCAGGCGGACCTTGTGCCCGAGATACGACCAGTAGCGCATGCACAGCGGCCCGCGAGGGATCCACCAGGCGGTGCCGCCCTGCCTCGTGATGAACTCGCCAAGCCTCGGACGAAAGCGCACCACGTCGCACAGCAGCGTATCGCCGGCGCGCGACACTTCACCGTCCATCGACGCGGCGAGTCGCTCCGCCCCTTCGATACTCCCGCACCGAGCGTAGAGGTAGCCCGCCGGCGACCATGCCTGGTCGTCGAGATGCTTCATGACCTCCGACCAGCGATCCTTCGAGCCGTGCATCAGGAGCTCCGCGGTCCACCGGTGGTCCCCGAGCGCGGCCCCGAGCCGTCCGAGCGACTCCGTCCAATCATCACTCTGACCATGGGCGAGCAACGTTCCCCCTCGGCGAGACGACTCGAGGCCATGTTCAACCATCGCGTCATCGAGCGATCGCCGGGGGTCATCGACGGCGATCACCAACTCGGGGTTGTCGTGGGTGTGAATCGCCGAGTAGATCGTCATCGCTCCGGCTGACCAAAGCAGCTGGCGAAGGCCCGGCAGCGCGTCGCCGGCATCGTAGCCGGTCGCGAGCAGGGTGCGCCCGTGGACGTGGAGTCCTTGCGGCGCATCACCGGCCCATGTCTCCGGCGAGCGGATGTTCATCTCGTCGAAGAACGACTTCCATTGTGCGTCCTCGAGCTCGGCCGGGAGCGTGGCCCTGAACGCCTCGGCGTTGTGAACCGTCTCGAAGCGGGCGACCAACAGCGTGTCCCCGCTGTTGTTCGAGGCGAACGAGCGATACACGAACATGCCCCGTCGCGAAGATCGCTCGAGCGCCATCGGCCGTGCACAGCCAGACCTCGGTGACGGCGCCCGGCTGCCCTCCTGCCGATAGCGCTGCAACCATGCGTCCACGTTCCCCAGCGCCGCACGGTCGGCGTGAAACGAACACGAGCGAACGCCAGCATCGGGGTCGACCACCACAAAATCTCGGCCGGCCCCGCAGTCCTGATGCAGGCCATTGGGCGCGGCGACCGTCATCCCGCGGAACAGCCGAGGCACGTTTGGCATGGTGCCCAACAAGCAGTTCGACACCCGGACCGGGAGCGGCGCCGCGAGGACCGCCTGTTCGAGCATGGCGAAGTCGGCGGCACCCAGCGACAGCGAAGCGTCCTCGCCCACGTAGCGCAGCACCGCCACATCGCACGCGCCCGCGGCTGCAGCGCAGCTCATCAAGCCCGGGAGCTCGCCTAACCGCCGCGGTCCAACCATCACATTCACCCCGACCCGGCAGCCGGCGTCCGTGAGAGTTCGCAGGGCCCCTTCCCAGTCGTTGTCGTCGTAGGCGGACAGTCGAATCTCGCCCACCCGTGGCGCCAACCGCTCGGCCAGCGCTGGGGTGACGCGCGTTCCATTGGTCGTGAAGTGCAGCGCCAAGCTCGTGTGGCGATGCAAGCGCTCCAGCAGGGACACGAACCCCGCGTGCACCAGGGGCTCCCCGCCACCGAACGAGACCTCGAGCGTGCCTGCCCGCCACAGGGTCTGTAGCGCCTCGAAAGCGGCATGCTCGGACCACCGTCCTGCCCGTGCGGGGTCGCGCGAACAGAACCCGCAGGCCAGATTGCACGCGTGCGAGAGGCTGAACAACACCACTCGGGGTGCCCGCCTCCGAACCCCAGCTGTCGCGTCCGTCTCGACCCGAACCGACGTCCCGCTGGAAGGTTGGAACAGCAGGACCGCGCCGTCGAGCGCGTGCATGCGAATCCGATCGCGACGATCCATGCCCAATCATACGACGCGCGCGTTCGCACACGTGTCCGAGACCGGGACTTGTCGCCTGCCGCCGAGTTGTGCCAAAAGCCGCTGGCAGGGAGAGACACCGATGACGATGAACGAAATGATCTGGCTGCTCGGTGTGGACCTCAGGCCGGACGCCGACGGGGCCGTGGTCTTTGCCTCGTGGCTGGCCTCCGCGCGACGAGAGGACACCGTGATCCCAGTCCACGTCCTGGTGGCCGATCACCTCCAGGCCGTGCTGCAGCGGCGCCACCTCGCCGAGGTTCAGGACGCAGCCAAGGCCGCGATGCTCACGGTCATCGCCAAGCACGACACAGACAACCACTTCGCCGAGCCCAGGATCGTCGAAGGCGGCACGGCCGAAGGTCGGCTCGAGCTCATTCGCGAAGAAGAAGGCGCGCGCGTGCTCGTGCTCAACCGCTTCGCCACCGAGGCGCGCCGGAGCCTCCGGCGACTTGGCCGCGTCGCTCGCCGCTCGCTTCGCGCGCTCAACTCCCCGGTCATCACCGTCCCTCCGGGGCTCACCGCCGACAAGATCGGCAAGGGTCCAGTATTGGTCACCACCAACCTCACCGAGGAGTGCGGGCGTGCCCTCGAGTTTGGTGCCGATCTCGCCAAGCGGCTCGGCCGCAAGCTCGTTGTGACCACCGTGCGCCGAGTCCCGGACCAGCAAGTTCCTTCGTACATGCACGAAGCGCCGGCCGAGAAGATCGCCGAGGTCCGGACCGAAGAGACCGCCGCCGCCTTGGCCAAGTGGGTCGAGGAGCACAACGAGTCGGTCGACGAGCAGGTCGTTCTGCTCGGAGAGGTGGTCACGACCGTCACGGGCCTGGCAGCCGAACGTGACGCCTGCCTGATCGTCGCCGGTTCGCGTCCTCTCTCCAAGCTCGAACGCATGTTCCTGACCTCCGTGGGCCGCGGGCTGTCGGCGATCAGCACCACCCCGGTCGCAATCGTTCCGCCCGGCGACGCGGCGAACAAGTAGCGTAGCGGCCGTTGCTTCGTTTCTTCGTAACACCCGGGCAGGGACCGGTACTGCCTTGGGGATGCCCCTGCGCCTGCCCCTTCGCCCTGGTGTGTTCCGAAACCGAGCCTTGGCGGTCGCCTGCGTGACCACCCTCGCGGTGAGTGCGTCGGCCGTCGCGGTCGCGAAGCCAGTCCGCACCGCATTTCCCGAGGTGGGCACCGTCGTGCAGGGCGCAGGAGCGGCGCAGCGAACGTTTACCGCACCCGCCGAGATCGCCCTGGAGCGCTTCCAGCTCGACTACACGCTGACGGCCGACACCTCCATTCGAGATCTCGGCATCGAGATGGTCCAACGAGGCCACGTCCGAGGCTGGTTGAGTGATGACAGCGCACGCGCGCCGCTCACGCTGCGCGCTACGTGGCGCGACCTCAAGGCGAGTCCAGATGTCGAGTTCGTGCACCTCTCGAAGCGCTGCGAAGCGAAGCACTGCCGCCTCGGGAGCGTCGCGCTTCGTTCGGACAAGGTGCCGCTGTTGACAGGCTTCGTGTTCCACAACCTTGCGGGCGCAAAGAACATCGAACGGGTAGGCCTCGTCCCGAAGCAACGCACCGGGCCCAACCGACAGGTCACCTACTTCGCGAACTTCGAGACCGACGGAGGCAACGCCTACACGGTCGATGTCGACATCATCCTCGTGGATCCTTCGGTGATCGCCGGGCAGTTCAACGCGACCGCGCGCTCCGAAGCGGGGACCGGCTTCGCCAAGGTCCCGCTGCAGTGGGAGAACGGCCTCCTGGCACTCCAAGGGTTCGACGTCCGGTTCCTCAATGGCGCCCACGAACTGCAGGAGTTCTCCATCCTCCCGGTCAAAGGAGACAACAGCGTCAAGGCCGTCCACTTCAACGACACGAACGACGACGACCCCATCGAGGCCAAGCTTTGGTGGGCGGACCTGCGTGGGCCCGGGGTGAGAGTCATCCCAATGGACAAGCCACTTCCGCAGCAAAAGCCCAACAACCCCGGTCCCAAGCCCACCATCAAGCCCGGCATCATCCCCGGCAAAAAACCGACGCCCAAAAACATGCCCAAGGCTCCGACCAAGAAGTTCCCCGGCAAGAAACCGACGAAGAAATTCTAGCAGGGCTCGGTCACAGGCTCGCGACCACCCGCATCACTGCATCCACGTCGCTCGGCTGGTTGAGGCGCCCAAAGCTGAAGCGAACCGTGCCATCGGGGGCACCGAGCATCGCGGTCGCCGAGGCTGCGCAGTGGCGGCCTGCTCGCACGATGATGTCGCTTGCTGCAAACACAGCCTCGGCCTGGGCCACGGGTAGCGCATCGAAGAGGACCGACAACACGCCCGTCGACGGACCTTCCCCGCCCAGCACCCGACACCCGGGGCGCACCGCGAGGGCCGCCCGCAGTTCGTTGCGCAACGAGGCCACGATCCCCGATCGTGGCGCGGCATCGGATTCCAGCCACTGCAGGCTGCGGCTCATGGCCACCGCACTCGGAATATCGAGCGAACCGACGTCGCAGAACCCGACATCGATGGGCGCGTTGTCACCGACCCAGAGTCCTCCGACGCCCAGCGGCGCAAGCGGCCCCTTGTGTCCGGCGAACGCGACCGCATCCACGCCAAGGGATTCGAAGTGCAGCGGCAACAAGCCGGCCACCTGCGCGGCATCCAGCAGCACGTGCGCGCCATATCGACGCGCCTGCGCAACGATCTCGGCCAACGGGAGGCATTCCCCGGTCACGTTGGACGCCGCCGTGACCACGACCCACCGGACCTTGCGATCGGTGAGCATTCCGCCATAGCGCTCGAGGTCGAACGCATCCCCGTGCCGATACGGCACCACACGATGCTCGATCCCCACGTCGCGCACGAGGTCTGCGATGGGGCTCAGGACAGCCTCATGCTCGACCGCGCTGGTGAGCACAGCGTCGCCCGCGGTCCACCGGATGCGCCGCATGGCAGTGGCCAGTGCGGAGGTACACCCAGGGGTCAGCAGGAGCTGAGACGGAGTCAAAATGCCAAAGCTACCCGCGATGTCGGCCCGAGCTTGCTCAAACCTCGCGCCGTAGGTTCGCGGATCCGCACCCATGACGTCGGCAACGATCTCCGTGCAACCAGGGGCCTTGGGCCAGCTCGTGCCCGCGTTGTTCAAGTAGCAAAGGTCTCGCTCAGCCACGGCGCCACCATACGCCACCATACGCCACCTTCGCGTCGGCCCTACTGCGCCTGATCGGGCTCGAACTTCAGCGTGAGTCTGGCGCCTCGCCGCCCGGTGTCCTTGGGCGCCGGGAAGAGCGTCGACAGGGTGGTCTCACGGATGCACTCGATCATTTCTGCGTCCCGGATTTCGTTCTCATCGCCGAGCTCGAACGACTCGACGATGCCGCCGACGTCCTCGTCCCCGACCACCTCGAGGTTGATGTCCATCATCCCTGCGAGGGTGGGATCGCGCTCGACCGCGGCTTCATAACACTCGTCCGCGAGCGGCATCAGATCCTTGCTCACCGCGTCCATCAGGTCGCTGAGCTCGCCGTTGCTCTTGTCCTCGATGGGATGGGAGTCGACCTCGGGTTGATCGTCGCCGCCCTCGTCGCGAGCCGCCGAATCCTCCACATCGTCGCCCGGGTTCGGCCCGTCTTTCGAGCCGCCGTCGCCGTGCCGCGCCACGCCATCGGCGATGCGCCGGAGGTACGCGTCTCGCTGTTTTACATCGACCGTGCGCTTGGTGCTCACCCGCGCCACGTCGCCCGCAGCTGTCGAGCGCGGCTGTGACGAGCTGGATTGCGGGACCGCAGCAACCGTCGTTTGGGCGGGCGCCGAGTTGCCCTCGACGACGTCTTGTGGCGCCCACAGCCACACTGCCGCAACCGCCACGACAACGAGCGCGAGCGCAATCCACAACCGCTTCATGGCCTGTTGATACCAACCTCGAGCGAACATCTGACCGGCTCGAACCGAAGCCCGGGATCCAGCTCGCTACCCAGCTCGGTACGACCGCACCAGCTGATCGAGCAACGCGCGGCCCGAGCCCGGCTGGGCGGCGAGGGCATGCGCCAACGCGACCGACAGCTCATCCCGGGGATGCAGCGCCATCCCTGCGACCGCCGCCTCCT
>CAYGTG010000034.1:14253-18402 GCA_964352485.1 uncultured Nannocystaceae bacterium
CTCCTCACTCGCGTGATGAGCCGCGGCAAACCAGTGCTGCACGGCAACGAGCCGATGCAGCCGCGGCGCCTGATCGTTGGGCCATCCGGACGAACCGCGATACGGCGATGACTCTTCGCCCAACGCAGCCTGAGCCTGGATGACCGAGAGCTGCTCGAGCGCGGCGGCTTCATAGTGCTTGGCACCATCACCGAGGTCTTCGAGAGGCTGGTCCTTCCAGTCGAAGTAGGACTCGAGCGCGCGCTCCTCGGGCTCGAGGGTCCCGTAGTCGAGCACAGTGGGCAGACCATCGAGGTAGCCCTCGAGCGATCGCGCCAACACTTCGGTGCCGCCGGTGATGATCTGCTCGACCCCGATGCCGAGGTGGTGCGCGAGATGGACGCCCCATACCGGCGACTTCACGCCGTCCCACAGATCGTCGGTCGTGCGCGCGCCCGAGAGCCATGCTTCCCGGCCTTCGGGCTCGGGGGGTTCGTGCCGCCGGACGACCCGGGCCAAGGTCTGCGAGAGCGCCAGACGGAGGCGTGCAAACCGACGATTGAGCCAGAACATGAAGCCCGGAGTGTAGCGGGCCGCCGGGCAGCGGCACCCTCATCCGCTGGCGCGCGAATCGCGGGTGAGGCGCCGAGAGAAAAAGTGATCGACCCTGTCGATCGGCGCCGTCCCCGTTCGTCGGCACGACAGAAGGAAACCACCGATGCAGTACATGATCCTGATCTACAGCGAAGAGTCCGACACCCCACCCCCCGCCGAGGCGCAAAACGAGGTCCTCGCGGCCTACATGGCCTACAATGACGCGCTCAAGAAGGCCGGGGTCTACGTTGCCGGAGATGCGCTCATGCCCACCGCAACGGCCACAACCGTCCGCGTACGGGGATCTGAGGAGCTCGTCACCGACGGCCCCTTCGCCGAGACCACCGAGACCCTGGGCGGCTACTACCTCATCGAAGCCAAGGACATCGACGAGGCCGTGGCCTGGGCGAAGAAGTGCCCCGGCTCGCATCACGGGACCACCGAAGTCCGCCCGGTGATGGTCATCCCCGGCGATGGCTGAAGCGATCGGGCAACTCGCTCAGACCGGTTCGTATCCTCGGCTACCAACAAACCGGATGATCTTTGTCGAAAGATTGCGCAACCTTATACGCAGATGCGACGCGGTGCCTCGGTCTTTCTCATCCTCCCCGGTCTGACCGCCTCGGTCGTGCTGGTCCCAAGCGCAGCCTCGGCCCGGCCCACCGGCGAGCCGCAGGGATGCGCCAACTGCCACTACGAGAGCGACGGCCCGAACCTCGCCATCGCCTTCAGCAACGCGACGCCACAGCCGGGCGAGTTGATCGACATCACCGTCGACATCGAGGCCAACAACAGTGAAGCGCTTCGCAGCGGGCTGTTCCTGGCGAGCGTGAGCGGCGAGGGCACGTTCACGCTCGTCGAGTCCGAGGCCACCCGCTACGCGTTCGAAGATGGGGACCTCAGCAGCGTCACCCATGCCGAGCCGCGCGTCCTCGAAGATGGTCGCGCGCAGTTTCAGCTGCAGTGGACCGCCCCGGACTCGGTCGGCGTCACGGACTTCGTGCTGTGGTCGATGACCGGCAACAGCAACGGCGAGTCCGACGACGATCACCACGCCACCATCCGGCAGGGCATCGCACACGGCTGCGACGCCCTGAACTACTACGTGGACTTCGACGGCGATGGCTTCGGTGACGAGGAGTCTGTCCAGCTCTCCTGCGACCCGGTTCCGGGCAGGATCGTGCAGGGTGGAGACTGCAACGACGACAACGTGGAGACGTTTCCCGGCGCGCCCGAGGTCTGCAATGCGGTCGACGACAACTGCGATGGAGAGGCCGACGAAGGGCTCGAGCCCGGGCTGTACTGGCCCGACCCCGATGGAGACGGCTACGCCGAAGCCGGGGAGACGCCAGAATTCCTGTGCAACGACACTCCCGGCTACGCCAACGAGGTCGGAGACTGCGCGCCCGACGATCCCAACGTCTATCCCGGGGCGCCCGAGCTCGACAACGGCGAAGACGACGACTGTGATGACGAGATCGACGAGGACGTGGTGGAGGGCACCGATGGTGATCCGCCGGACTCCGGCGACCCGATCGAAGACACGGACGGAGCCGGGACGAGCTTCGGCACCGCGGGAGCCGATGAGGATGCGGAGGGCTGTGCGTTGGGCCGCCCGAGCACCCAAGGTCCATCGGGCTTGCTGACCATGCTCGCGCTGTTCGGGCTGAGCACGCGCCTTCGCCGACGAGAGGGCTGAACGCGCTGCTACATTCGGACGCGTGCCGGACCGCGACCTCGAGCGAGCGATCAACCGCGTGTTCAAATCCGAACACGGGTCCGTGATCGCCCGACTCGTCGCGACCCTGGGGGACTTCGATCTCGCTGAAGAGGCGCTGCAAGACGCCTTCATGCAGGCGCTCGAGCGGTGGCCCGAATCGGGGATTCCCGAGCGTCCAGGCGCCTGGCTCACAACGGTGGCCCGCAACCGCGGGCTCGACCGAATCCGCCGCGACCGAGTGTTCGCGAGCAAGGCCTCCTCGATGAAGGCCACCGCGGAGGCGCTTGGAGATGACCGCATCCGGAGCGACGAGGCCGAAGATGCACTCGACCGCGCCACCGTGGAACAGGCCCTCCCCGACGAGCGGCTGCGGTTGATCTTCACCTGCTGCCACCCGGCCCTTTCCAACGAGGCTCGGGTTGCCCTCACCCTGCGCATGCTCGGCGGACTCTCGACCCCTGAGATCGCGCGCGCCTTCCTCGTGCAGGAGAGCACGATGGCGCAGCGCCTGGTTCGGGCAAAGAAGAAGATTCACGGCGCCAACATCCCGTTTCGCATCCCGCCCGTCGATGTGCTCCCCGAACGCATCGACTCCGTCCTCGCCGTGATCTACTTGGTTTTCAACGAGGGCTACGCCGTCACGGGCGGCGAGACCTGGACGCGCGCCGACCTGTGCGAAGAAGCGCTGCGTCTGAGCGCGGTGCTCACCGCCCTACTTCCGGACACAGGCGAGGTCCACGGACTGCGCTCGCTCATGCTGCTGCACGACGCCCGACGCGGCGCTCGCATCGATGAACGCGGCCAGCTCGTCGTCCTCGAACACCAAGACCGCAGCCGGTGGGACAGCGCCAAGATCGCCGCCGGCATCGAGTCCTTGACCACCGCAATCCGGCTCGGACACCTGGGGCCGTACCAGATCCAGGCTGCGATCTCTGCCGAACACGCCATCGCCACGTCGTGGGAGCAGACCCGGTGGGACCGCGTGCTCGAACTCTACGACCAGCTCATCGAGTTCGTGCCCTCCCCCATGGTCGCGCTCAACCGCTGCGTTCCCCTGGCCATGACCGGCCACAGCGAAAGCGCGCTCGAACAGGTGAAGCAGCTCGAGTCCGACCTCGGCACCCACTACAAACACGCCGTCGTGCAGGCGTGGCTGCTGGCAAACGCCGGCCAGCTCGACGACGCCCGTGCCGCCTACGACAAGGCGATCGCCGGCTGCTCCAACGCCGCCGAGCGAGCTCATCTCGAACGCGAGTCGAAGCGGCGCTGTTCCAACTGACCCGCCGAGCGACGACGAGCTTCGCTGGTCTGGTCAGCCTTCGGGCGTGCTCCTGCCCAAATTGCGCAACGCCGGTTGCCCAAGTTGGGATTCCGGCTGCCCAGGCCTCGGCGTTGCTGCGCGCCTAGCCACGCCGGATCGCGGGATGTCGGTGTTGCGAGCACAGTGGCACGAACCTTGCCTAGATGATGGGCATGACCCCTTCGACGACGCATCGAACGACCCTGCGCCCCGGAGACCTCGAGTCGCTGACCGAGGAACTCGAGCATGCCGACTGGGTTGTCGACCTCGTGCCGCAGCGCAGACGCGCCGGAAGCCGACGCCCGTCGCGGGGCCGCTCCCGCCGGGCGGGTCCCCGCTGGGCCGGCTACGGCCGCTGAGTGCTCGCGCCCCCGCCCGGGCCGACGGGTGTCAGGTCCCGGGTGATGACCGACTCACTGCCTGGACAGCGTCGCCCTCAGCGAGCGGGCGGAGCGAGCCGATCGAGGACGCGGATCGAAACCGCCAGACCCACGACGGTCCCCAGGCACAGGCAGGCGACCGTGCCCGCCATCCGAGTCGACCAGCAGTCGCAGAC
>CAYGTG010000035.1:0-1122 GCA_964352485.1 uncultured Nannocystaceae bacterium
CACCGTTGGCGACGCGGGCATCGAGAGCCCGCCGAGCGTCGGCGAACGCATCGCGGCCGGTTGAGGCCGCCTGGGACGTCGCCGCCGGGCCTCCGCGATCAGCTGGAGCCGTCGCCAGCTCCGGAGGGAATGCGGACGCGCCGTTGGAGCGTGCGACACTGGCCCGCATGCTGACCCCAGCCAAGCTGAGGGCCTTGTGCGCGGCGCGCGACGAGCTCGTCAGCGAAAGGGTCGATGCGCCCACGGTGCACGAGGTCGCCGCCCGAGCCGGCGTGACCACGGGCCTGTTCATCCGCCAATTCTCTGCGCTCTTTGGAGAGACCCCCCATCAGTTGCGCGTTCGCGGCCGGCTGGACCGGGCGAAGCGACTGTTGGCCAACGGCAAACTGACGGTGACTCAGATCTGCTTTGAGGTTGGTTTCTCGAGCCTGGGCAGCTTCAGCACGCAGTTCCGGCGCCGCGTGGGCGTCACGCCAACGCAGTACCGACTTCGGCATCGAGGCGAAGACCTCACGCCGGGCTGTCTCTCCTTGATGGGTGAAATTTCAAAGAAGCGCCGCGACCCAAGATCCGATATCCCCGGAACATGCGAATCCGACTCGTGAGTGTGATGGTGGACGATCAGGCGAAAGCGGTCGCCTTTTATACGGACATCCTGGGCTTTCGAAAGAAGCACGACATCCCGCTCGGGGAGTTCCGCTGGCTCACGGTGGTCTCCGCAGAAGGACCCGACGAGCTCGAGCTGGTGCTGGAGCCCAATGCCAATCCCGCTGGGCGTACGTTCCAGGCGGCAATGCTCGAGCAGGGGATCCCGTGGACCGCGTTCGAGTCGGACGACGTCGCCGCGGACTACGAGCAGCTCAAAGCGAAGGGCGTGGCGTTCACCCAGACGCCGAAGACGATGGGCGCCACGACGATCGCCGTGTTCGCGGATACCTGCGGCAACCTGATTCAGATCTACAACAACGGGTGAGGCTCGGCCGGAGCTCGGCTCCTCGAGCCCACAAGGCTAGCCCTGAACAAGCGCTGTTTTCGAAAAACCGTGTAATCAAGGGCTAGTAGGCGCCATCAGGTGCCCGTTTCGGGTGAAACGAAGGGCGACTTGTCGGCCGCAGTGAGGGG
>CAYGTG010000035.1:1132-6858 GCA_964352485.1 uncultured Nannocystaceae bacterium
GTGCAGTCGAGCTACGTCCGTCACATGTGCCGGCGGTTGCGATCGAAGCTGGGGTTGTCGAAGCGGGTGCACGCCCACGCGCTGCGGCACACGCACGCGCACGAGTTGTTCCGCGAAGGCGTGGCTGAGAAGTTGATCCAGGTCCAGCTCGGGCACGCGTCGCTGGAGTCGACCGACAAATATCTGCGGCGTATTGGGGCCAACGAAGCCGTGGCGGTTGTTTGTGCGCGGGTTTGGTAGTGGGAAGACGCGAAAAATAGACAGAGTCGCTCTAGCCCTCAATCAAGCGCTGTTTTCGAAAACCCGTGTAATCAAGGGCTAGTAGGCGCCGTCAGGTGCCCGTTTCGGGTGAAACGAAGGGCGACTTGTCGGCCGCAGTGAGGGGCCTTTTCGAAAGGCCCCTATCAAGACTGGCGCGACGGCCTCAATCAAGCAGCGCTTGATTGAGGTCTAGCCGGGCACGAGCGCGATGGCGTCGTGCAGCTCGGTGCCGCGCAGGCCGCCACGCCAGCCGTCCAACACGAGGACCGAGCCGTCGTCGAAGGCGACCGCGTGGTGGTTTCGCCGTGGCGCGGGTAGGGGTGGACCGAGGACCCATGCGCTCGGGTGGGCCTTCGAGAGGGCCCAGACCAGATCGAGTGTCTCCTGATCGTGGGCGCCGCCGGCGGGTTCGCCACCGACGACGAGGAGGGTGTCGTCGGGACGTCGGGAAGCGGTGAAGAGGCGGGGCGTGAGGGCCAGAGACGGCAGCGGGGCCCAAGCATCGTCGGCTGCGCTCCAGCGCTCCACGGCGTCGACGGGCTGCGGGGGGCGGCCTCGTTCATAGCGGCTCCCGCCGAGGGCGACGATCCAGTCGGAGCCGGCGACGTAGGCCCCATTGCCGCGCTGGGTTGGGGCGGGAAACGCGGTCCACGCTTCGGCGCCGTCGTGCAAACGCAGCGGGATGGCAGCGGTGTCGCCATCGGGACCGTAGCCGCCGAGGGCGACGATTGAACCGTCGGCGAGCGCGACGAGGGCGTCGGGCACCCGGGGCGGATCCATCATCGGTAGGGACGTCCAGCTCCGGCGCGTGAGGTCGAACTGCATCACCTCGGGCAGCGGCTCACCGTCGTCGATCGATCCGCCGGCGAGCACGACCGCGCCGTCCGGCTTCTGCGTCAGCAGTGGCTCGACGCGCCCTCGTCCCGGAGACTCGAGAGGCGTCCATACGCCTCGAGCCGGGTCGTAGAGTTCGGCTGCGGTGACGTAGCCCTCGTCGCTCAGGCCCCCAACGACCAGGATGTGGCCGCCCTCGAAGGCGATCGCTCCGGCGTGGGCACGGGCCTCTCGTAGGGGAGGCAGACTGCGCCAGGCGTGGGTCGGCGCGTCGTAGGCCTCTACCACGTTCAGCGCGGCGCCATGCAGACCCACCCGGCCGCCGATGACGAACGCCTGCTGCCCACTGGACGCGACGGCGTAGTCGCTGCGCGGCGTCGGTATGGCGCCGGCGGGCCGCCATCGCCAGCGCTTCGGGTCGAAGGTGGGTTGCTCGGTACGCGATGCCTCAGGCTCCGCCACCGATCCCTCGGGCGCGGGTGCAGGCTCTGGCGCCCGAGCCGAGGGCGAAGAGCCGCACCCGACGACCCACCCCAGGACCATCGGTGCGCAGAGCGATCGATGGTGACCTGCCACGGTCGGGGATGTTACCAAATACGCGGGAGCGTTCGGGGCCCGGCGGGAACCCCCCGGCGATGCTCTCTCGCACGGTACTTTGCTCGATCGCTGAGGCGCGTATCGGTGAGAATGGTCTTTGGGCCCGATGGCGTCGTCGCGAAACCTTGCAGTACGCCCGGTACAGCTGCGGCTCCGCTCCTAACCCTCGGCCCCAAATCCGCTCCGAGCCAACGCGTCGAGGTTATGAGATGTGCTCGAGCAGGAGCCATCAGACCTGGACCGCACGCCATGCCAAGCACCACGCGAAAGCACCGTCACCAAACACTGCTCGTGCTGAGCCTCATCCTTGCCTGTGACAGCAGCCCAGCGCCACCAGACGACCAGGCAACCGACTCCTCCTCGACCGGCGGAGCCTCGACCGGATCCACGACTTCGCAGGCGAGTTCCAGTGGGGAATTCTCCACAAGCACCGGCTCGCCTGAGGATGGTTCGTCCACGAGCAGCGGCTCCTTCACGGAAGGCTCCACCACCGAAGACCCTTCGACCTCGGACACCGGCTCGAGCTCGGGGAGCGGTGCCAACGTCTGCGGACCTCCCTCGCCCTCCGTGGCCGCGCCAGTCTCACTTGACGGCGCCGATTTTGCCCCCGTCGACGCCGTCGCCGTCGTGACTCAGCGTGAGGACGTCGGAACCGAGGGCGGAACGAACCCGTTCCGCACCGAGCTGCGTATTCGACTCTCACAGCACCCCGATGCCTGCAGCCGCGAGGATGAAGCCGTCTTCCGCGAAGGCGAGACACTCTTTCAGCTCGTGGTGCATCGCAACTCCGACACCGCCGCCCCCAGCCTCCCCGAACCCGGCATCTATCCGCTCGACGGGACCCTCCCGATGGCCAACGATGGCACCGCGTACTTTCGCGGCGCAGGGGTCCTCTTCGACTGCCAGGACAACTGCATCCTGTGCGGCGGCCTGATCAAAAATCCCTCGGGATCCCTCACCCTTACCACCGTCACCCCCTCGACCGTCTCAGGGTCCTTCGAATACACCGATAGCTCGGGATCTTATTCTGGCTCCTTCGAAGCGCCGATCTGCGGCTCCACCGACCCCGACGTCGAGTCGTGCTGCTGGTCCCCCTGAGGAACGGCAGGCCGGTTTCCTGCCCGCGACAGGATCGGAGATACTCCGCGTCAGATCCAGTCAGGAACAATCGCCTATGCCCATGTACACCCATGTCGAACTTCACTCCCAAGACACCCAAGCCGCCCGAGATTTTTACAGCGGAGTCTTCGGTTGGAAATATTCGGAGATGCCGATGCCCGGCGGCTCATACACGATGATCGCGAACGCGAAGGGCGAGCCCATGGGCGGGCTGGTCGAAAGCGCCGACAAGAGCGCGCCCGACTCGTGGGTTGGCTACGTGACCGTTGCCTCGGTCAAAGACGCGGTCGCCAAGGCCGCAAAGCACGGGGCCAACATCGTCGTCGACGCCACCACGATCCCCGCGATGGGCTCGTTCGCGATCCTCACAGATCCGCGCGGCGGCCTCTTCGGCGTCTGGGAAGATGCCCCCGCGGCCAAGCCAGTCACCAAGAAAAAAGTCGCCAAGAAAAAGGCAGCCAAGAAAAAGGCAGCCAAGAAAAAGGCAGCCAAGAAAAAATCCAAGCGGTAGCTGCGACGGCGCGCTAGATGATGAACTGGCGCTGACGCGCTCGAATTCTCGTCCCCGTCGGGTGTTTGAACTGCGGGCCATGGTCGTCGTTCAAAGATGATGAAGCCGTCGTGATCGATGTTCACGACGGTCGTGTCGAGGTCTCCCGCTTCGCACCAACGCGCTGACCCCACATCACGATCGCGGCAAGGACCGTCGCAAACGCCATCGCCAACCGCTGGACGCCTTGGGGCGACGCTGTCTGCTCTGCGATGTTGGTCCGGCTGTTTCTCCTCACGATCGGACCGCGAAGCAAGGCCCAACCGTGCGACGGGACCTTGGGACTCTTCATCCGCCGGTCCGGCCGTGACGTCGCGCCGCGGGCTTGGTACTCGTTCGCCATGAGCAATCCCGTCGCCACTATGGAAACGTCCCTCGGCAACTTTGAAGTGGAGCTGTTCACCGAGCAGATGCCGATCACGGCTGGCAACTTCGTCAAGCTCGCAAAGAGCGGCTTCTACGACGGGCTGCACTTCCACCGGGTCATCGACGGTTTCATGATCCAGTTCGGTTGTCCCCACAGCCGCGACGCCAACTCCGGGCGCGCAGGCACCGGCGATGGCCCGGATGGTTGCATCCCTGACGAGCATCCGGCCGAACACAAGATCTCCAACGAAGTCGGCACCCTTTCGATGGCCAACACCGGCCAACCCGGCAGCGGTAGCTCCCAGTTCTTCATCAACACCAATCACAACGAGTTTTTGGACTTCTTCACGCCCGGCGACTCCAAGCACCCGGTGTTCGGCAAGGTCACCAGCGGGATGGATGTGATCACCAAGATCGGCACGACGTCCACCGATGGCAACGACCGGCCCCGAACGCCCGTGAAGATGGTGAAGGTCACGATCAACGACTAGGGGCCGTCCCCAATTCGATGAAACGGCCACCAGGAGATGTGGGCGACGAGGATAGCCGCGTCGGCGATCAAGCTCGGCTCGATGTCGTCGCGCTGCACGCTGGCCCAGGCGCGGTCCGCCAGCGGCCGTGCGCTGTCGTAGTCGTCGCGACTCGCGAAGCTGTGGGCGAGGTTGAGCTGCGCCCTGACGACGTCGGGGTGCTTTGGTCCGAGCGCTTGGGTCCAGATGTCGAGAGCGTGTCGATACAAGGCTTCGGCCTCCTCGACGTCGCCTTGTGAGAGCACGGCGTTGGCGAGGTTGTTGTAGGAGTCGCCGACGTCTCGATGCTCGGGCCCGAGCGTCTCCTTGCGGACATCGAGGAGCGCGCGCTGCTCGGCCTCGGCGTCCTCGTACTTGCCCTGGGCGCTCAGGACGGCGGCGAGATTGGACCGAGTCGCGCTCACCAGCCGGTGTCTCTCCCCGAGGTTGCGCCGCTGATTCTCTAGGGCGGCGCTGAGCTCGGCCTCCGCCTCGGCAAGCCTTCCCTGGCCGTGGAGCGCGATGGCGAGGTTGCCTCTGGCTTGTGCGTGGTCGAGGTGGTCTGGTCCGAGGGCGCAGTGTCCCCCGCGCGCCCGGTGGCATACCACCCGACGTTGCGGCTCGCTCACTCGGATGGACCCATTCTCGCCGAACCTATTCGCCGAAGAACTCGCGCTCGCGTTTCGAATGCTCGAGGTCGCTCCGGGGATCGGTCGGCGATATCCGCATCCCGGCGCAGTCGTGCGCCGTGTGCTGCTGTGTGCTTCTCGAAACCACGTCTACTACGTGGAAGAAGAGCGGCAGGTGGTCATCGTGGCCGTGTGGGGCGCCATCAAAGGCTTCGGACCTCTCGCGCCTGCAAGAGTCCGCCCGGCACGACACCGGGTACGCCATGGCCGACGGTCTGGGTGTCGGGTAGGGCCGCTCTCAGCCGAACGCCTCGCTCGCCAGCGCCAAGAAGGCCGTCAGCGCGGCTGGCATGTAGCGACGATCTGGATATGCGCCGTAGAGCGGTACCTCCAACGGATCGTAGCGGGGGTGGGCGCTCACCAGCCGCCCCGCACGGAGGTGCTCGACGCACACATGCTCGGGCAGCACGGCCACGCCCAGCCCCCTCAGCGCCCCGTCGACCACGGTCGCGAGGTCGTTGGCCACGAGATGCCGCGGTCGGCTCGCGCCCCGATTGCGCCGAGTGCCTCGCGGGTTCCCAGTGCCGCGAAACGGGGCGAGTACGACACAATCGACGGAGGGCAGCGAAGCCTCCGGATCGATGCGACCGTGCACGGCGAGCCAGGACGGAGCCGCCACGGCGCGAAGGCGATAGCTGCCGAGGCGCCGGACCACCAGCGTCGCGTCGTCGCCCCGCCCTCCGCGGAGTGCGAGGTCGAAGCCCTCGCCGACCACGTCCACGTAGCGGTTGGTCAGCTCGAGCTCGAGTTCGACGCCGCGACAGCGCTCGGCGAACGTCATCCAGATCGGCAGCCCGGCCA
>CAYGTG010000035.1:6868-18352 GCA_964352485.1 uncultured Nannocystaceae bacterium
TGGCCTTGGCCGGCTCGAGCACGACGCGCCCCGCGTCGGTCTGCGTCATGCCGCGCGGCCCTCGACTGAGCAGTCGCGCGCCCAGGCGCTGCTCGAGCCGCGCCAGCCGCCGACTGACCGTGCTCTTGGGGATCGCGAGCCGGCGCGCGGCCGCGTTGAGCGAGCCTTCCTCGATCGCCACCACGAACACCCGCAGGTCCTCGACGGGGATCTCGTCCATGGGTGTTCCGTTCATGCGACCACTTCAGCCCATATTCGCACTCTGGTAGCGTCATTGGAACACGTGCAGGATGCCCCCATGTCCTTCTCAAGCGCCTCCAAACCCGCTCATCTCCCGATTTTCGCGGGATTCATGCTGCTTGCCGCGTGCGGAGACGATTCCACCGCCGCAGGCACCACCGGCGACGCCGAGATGACGGCGACCGGATCCACCGGGGGCTCGACCACCGACGTGGCCGACACCAGCGCGACCGCGGGCACCAGCGACGCCACGACCGGCGACGTCACGACCGGCGACGCCACGACCAGCGACCCGGCCGACACGACGGCCGCCGAGGAGACCACGAGCGGGGACGATACGACCGACGTCGTGGTCGAGATCGCGATCCGTCGCCTCAACGAAGGCCAAGATCTCACCGAGTTCGAGGCCGCCCGTGATGCCTTCGTCGCGCTCTTGACCATGCAGCCCGGGGTGGGGGCCGACCGCGAGTTCGAGTCGTTCCTCGACTACTCCGTGTTCACGCCGCCCACGCCGCCGGTGTTCATCGGTATGACGCAGTACGACAGCATGGCCGACTTCATGGCGGCAGGCGAAGCGGTGGGCGCGAGCGTGGAGGCGGGTGCATTCTTCTCCACCTTCACGCCCGAGCTGTTCACTCTCCTCGTCCCGCTCGAGGCCGCAGGAGCCGTCGACCTCGCGGGCGTCGCGGCCCAAAGCGAGCAGGTGCTCGAGGTCGCAGTTCGCGATCTCTCCGCCTATCCCGCCTTCGATCCCATCGACTATGGCGACAAGCGCGACGCATTCCTCGCCTTGCTCGCCGAGCAGCCTGGCTTCGTCGCGGAGTACCAGTGGACATCTGCGCTCGACCCCAACCTCGCGGTGGGTATGACCGTCTACGAGAACGTAGGAGCGTTCGAGACGCTCTCGCAGGACGCCGCATTCCTGGGCGCGACCGAGGTCACGGAGTTCCTCGAGACGTACCCGCCGATGGGCGGGCACGTAAACTCGGTCGTAAAGTAGGCCGACGATGCGGTCGGCGCTTGCTACGGCGGAGTCGAGCACCTCACTACCGGGCGCGAAGGCTGGCGTTGACGCTTCGGGCGACGAGCTGGTTGAGCTCGCGAAAGAACAGCGGACGCTGCCCACGAACGTCGGTCAAGACCACGTGATCGTGGTTGCTGAGGACCTGAAAGTCGTGGAGCAGGACGCCTGAGAGACGTGCGGCTCGGGCCAGGCAGTAGAGGAATAGCTGCTACCTCCGTGAGTCCCTCGACCTCGGGGATGAGCGGGCTCTCCGGCGTCGCATCTTCGGGCTCGCCCGGAACGTCTTCAGGCGTCGCCACAGCCGGCTCGACCTCGGGTTGTTCCGTCTCGATCGGCGCCGATGCAGGCGCGTCCCGACCCGCACAGCCGAGGGACCCAGCGGCCAACCCCGAACTCAAGATGAGGGCGAACCACGAAAGCTGCACGAGCGAAACCATCATCTCAGGGACACGCGCGCATGGCTGCGCGGTTGCAGACCAACGCGCGCCGCAGAACAGGGGAACCAGCGGTGAGCCGAAGTCTCAGCGAAGGATATCAAACCGGCATCGCTTTGAGGTTCCGCGCCAAGAGTCTGGCCAGCACATCGCCGCGTCGTTTCTCGACCACGGACCGTAAGAGAAAGTGCGGGCGTAGCTGAGCGTCTTGCCGTCGAAGACATCGAGCGCGTCGGTACCGACGACGGAAGCAGCAGCTTGCGCCGAAGGGAGTGCAGACTTCACTGCGCATCCAGCAGAGACGAGGGCGAGGACAAGGGCGATACGGCTCATGTGTTCGCGTCTCCGAAGGCGGTGATGGTGCCTTTCCAGACCTCGAGCTTGCCGTGGACGGGCACGGAGGCGAGCAGAGTCCGGGCCGCGAGGTCTACGAGTTGGGTGATCGCGCCCATCTCTTCATCGATCCAGGCGATGAAGTAGGTGTTGGGAGCCACGGCTCGGACTTCGACTTTCTCACGGAGCGTTCCGCGACCCTCGACTTCGGTGATTCGCGTGGCGCCGTCGAACACATTGGTGAACGCCCACTGGTTTTCGTAAACGTAGGAAAACGTCTTCCCGTTGAACGCATGCAAGGCGTCGCTACCAAACTGTTCTTCGGCCACGGAGCTATCTTACGAAAGTCCCCGGCCGGAGCAAGAGGTGCCCGATACGCCTCACGAATCGAAGGATGCCGCAGGCTGGCGCGAGCAGGGAATCGAGGCGTACCTGGTGTATCCCGATCCCGACGACCAGCCGGCCGCGATTCGTGAGCACCAGCGGCAGTACCAGCTGCCCATGTCCGCGCTGCGCGATCCGGAGCACCAGCTGGTGGTGCGGGCGGGGGTGCGGGTGACCCCGCCGCCATCCGCAACGCCTGCCAGCCCGCCGTCGAGCGCTGGACCGCGCGCTACAGGAAAGCCTACGCAGAGCGCACCAAGCAGCAGGGGCGTTTCTCGCGCGCCAAGACCGTCGGCGACCCCACCGTCCTCGCTAACGCCGAGGCCGACCCCAAGGAAGCGCAGCGCGAGCTGGATGCGCTCGGCATGTCCAAGGCCGACCGACTCTCACTGACCCGCTACTACGAGTTCATGTCGCAGATCGTCGACTACGACAGTGCCGACCTCGGGAGCGCTCCGACGACCGCCAAAGCACTGTCCAGATTGGAAACTTCACGTATGTGCCACCGACTTGGGCCCAGGGCGGCGATCGTGTGTTCGGCTTCGATCTTCTTGACCGCCTCGAACTGAACCGCGTATCGCTCGCACGCGTCCTCGCCCGACGCTGAGTTTTGGGTGAAGGCCTCACAGCCACTCGCCGGCAGGAGGGTGGCGAGTATGGCTGCCCCACGGCGTCTTGGAGTCCTGTTCACGGAGCCCGCGCCGCTGACGCTTTCGGTTTGTTCCCCGGTGGTATCCTCCCGCCGATGATCGCTGTCGGACGGGCGAGTGCCAACGCCGTGGGCGCCGTTTTGCTGCTGGGGACCGTCGCCTGCAAAGCCCCCGACCGCAACGCGCGAGCCGACCCCCCGCTCGAGTCCGGGACGAGCGAGGTGCGGGTGCGGGTGCTGGGGTTCAACGACCTGCACGGGGCGCTCGAGCCTCCGACGACCGGGCTGCGGGGCGCCGACGGGGAGGCTCTTCCCGCCGGTGGCATCGCGTACCTGGGAAGCCACGTGGCGCGGCTGCGGCAGGGTGCTCCGCACAGCTTGGTGGTGGCGGCCGGGGATCTGATCGGTGCGAGCCCGCTGAGCTCGTCGCTGTTTCATGACGAGCCCACAATCGAAGCGCTTGGAGCGATAGGCCTCGACTTTTCGTCGGTCGGGAACCACGAGTTCGACGAAGGACGAGCCGAGCTGCTGCGCATGCAACACGGCGGCTGCCACCCCGACGCTGAATGCGGAAGCACGGCTCCGTTCGCGGGTGCGTCGTTCAAATACTTGGCGGCGAACGTCTTTACCGAGAGCAACGAGACGCTGCTTCCGGCGGTTGGCGTGCGCCGGTTCGGGGATGTGTCGGTCGCCGTCATCGGCATGACCCTGGAGGACACTCCATCGGTGACTCGGGAGTCTGGCGTCGCGGGCCTGCGGTTCGGCGACGAGGCGGAGACCGTCAACGCGCTGGTTCCCACGCTGCAGGCCCAAGGGATCGAGACGATCATCGTGCTGCTGCACGAGGGCGGCGAACAGGCGGGCGGGTACGCCGAGTGCGAGGGATTGCATGGTCCCATCGTCGCGATCGCCGAGGCGCTCGACGATGCGGTCGACGTGGTGATCACCGGGCACACCCACCAGTCGTACGTCTGTGAGATCGACGGCAAGGTCGTCACGTCGGCGGGCAGCTCGGGTCGCGTGCTCTCGCAGATTGATCTGCGGATCGATCCGGTCACCCGCGACGTGATCGACGCGGTTGCCGTGAACCTTCCGGTCTCCCACGACGTGGAGCCTTTGCCGGCCGCCCAAGCGATCGTCGACCGCGCCGCCGCGGCAGCCAAGCACCTCACCGGGCGCGAGGTTGGTGTCCTTGCGCGGGCGGTCACTCGGAGACCCAACGCGGCCGGTGAGTCCGAGCTGGGCGCCGTCGTCGCGGACGCTCAGCTCGCCTCGGGAGCCACGCATGGCTCGGTCGTCGCGTTCATGAACCCCGGGGGTATCCGCAGCGACCTGGTCGCGGGCCCCGTCACGTTCGCCGACGTGTTCGCGGTGCACCCGTTCGGAAACCTGCTGGTCACCATGACGCTGCGCGGAGACCAGATCCACGCGCTGCTCGAGGCTCAGTGGCGCCTCTCCAATGGCGAGCACGACGCGACGGTGCTGCAGATCTCCGGCGGGTCTGCGTACACCTGGCACCCCGAGCGACCGCCAGGCGATCGCGTCGATCCGGCCGAGGTGAGGATCGCCGGACAACCGCTGGACCTGAACGCGAACTACCGCGTCACCGTCAACGACTTCTTGGCCGGGGGTGGCGACGGCTTCGCGGTCCTTCGCGAGGGCGTCGATCCGGTCGAGCACGGCACCGACGCCGATGCCCTCGAGGCATACCTGCGGATCCACGCGGACACCCTCGATGTGCCCGTTCCGCGGATCAGCGACGGCGGATCTTGAAGGGGTGGCGCGGGCGGGGCAATCTCTGGTAGTTGCCGCAGACGGCCGACCGTTCCCGTGCGGTCTCGCTCGGCGAGATCCGGGCCTGAGACGGGCTTCGCCACGCGATCTGGCTACAGTGTGGCTGTGCCGAATCGCCAGCGAACCGCCGCATCTGCTCTCGCCATACTCGCGCTCTTCTTGCTCGGCTGTGATGACGATTCGACGCAAGGCGAACAGGACGATGTGCCCGATCCAATCTGCGATGCACTGTTGACCCCCGCCGACTTCTCGGACATCTGCGGGTCCGAGCTGACCTTGGAACCCACGGCATTCGAGGGCATCGAGCTCAACCCCTGCAACCGCGAGACGGCCGATGGCGAGGCGCTCTTGCTCGTCTCGCGCCATCCCAACGAGAGCGTTGCGCAGATGGGTGCCGAGTTCGCGGGAGGCCGCGGACCCACGCTCATGGGGTCTACCCATGTCTCGGCGGGCGCGGAGAGTGTCTTTGTGGTGGAGGTCAAGGTCCGGGACGAACCGGGTGCGGTCTGTGCTCCCGAGGCCGCGCCGCAGCTGCTCGACCTGGCGCTCTCCCGGATCTGAGCTATCGAGTATACGTTTCGGTGTGGGGTCGCTGTACTTCGCCTTCGGATCGAACATGTGTCGGGCCCGGCTCGTCGAGCGCGTCGGCGCGGTGGAGGTCGTCGGCCCTGCGCAGGCGCCGGGCTGGCGCCACCGCTTCAACCAGCGGGGCCGCGACGGCACGGGCACGGGCAACATACAACCCGGGGACGAACACGTTTGGGGTGTGGTGTACCGGCTGCGGACCGAGCAGCTCGTGGCACTCGATGGATTCGAGGGCGGCTATCGACGGTGCGAGGTGTCTGTGATCCTCGGGGCCGAACCGGCAGCCGTGTTGAGCTACGTCGGGCTCCGACCGGGGTCATCCCTCCCACCCGCGGACTGGTACCTGCAGCACTACCGCGTGGGCATCCGGGAGCACGGCTTGCCGGCGCAGTGGCTTGCCCGCGTCGAAGAGCACGCGATGCTGGGGTAGAGCCGCAGCGTGCGGGATCACCAGTCGGGCTCACGCACCTGGAACGTCTTGCCCCGGCGACGTCACTCGCACAGCCCCTCGTTCCCGCACAGGGCGAAGAACGGCACCTCGCGGCATGTGGTTCCGGTGGGGCAATCGGGCGCGGACAGATCGCACCAGGTGAGGCATTGCGATTCCGCCCCAAACAGGCCGAAGGAGCAGAGTAGCCCCCCTGCACACTCAGCCGCTGTTTCGCAGGCTTCACCCTGGCCGCGGTTTCCTGCCGGCTGGCAGCGGAACAGCCCCTCTTGGGGCGCACACATCTCGCCCTCCGGGCACGCAGAGGGATTGAACGGGTAGCACTCGCCCACGCCGAAATCGTTTCCGCCCTCGGGCTCCACCATACAAGTCTTGTCGACGCAGAGCATCCCGGACCCACACTCGAGCCCGACCGTGATCGTCTGCTGGGTCTCGTTCGACGCCTGATCGAAGAATCGGGCCACCATTTCGACGGTTCGGGGCGTGATGCCGACGGTACCACTGACCGTCGCAACGTCATCGAAGGTCAGCTGCAACTGGTACGCGCCCTCGTCCGCGCCCGTGGCGAAGGTTCCAAACACGCTTTCCCCGTCGGGCGTCTCCAACACGCCTCCGATGACGTCGCCAACTCCGTCTGGATCCGTAACGATCGCGCTGATGAGGACGAAGTCCCCTTCGCCTATCGCCGAGACACTCGAGCCGAGGTTCACGATCTGCGGCCCGTCCGAAGATTCAGGGGGATCCGCGTCTGTATCGGAGCTGGGGGCAGGGTCGCCGGACGCGGTCACGGCACCACTGCTCGCCCCCGCGTTTGTCGTCGACGCGCCCGAGGACGACCCTTCTGGCCCATCTCCCGTCGACTCCGCGGTTCCAGACGAGCCCTCCGATGGGGCCGAGATCGAGTCGTTGCACGCGCTGCACGCTATCGCCAGAGCGAACGGGAGAATCTTAGTGGACGTCCTCACCCCTGCATATTCGTCAGCGGCCTGAAAATGATCCCCGGTCCGCTGGTGTGTTCTGGTGTTGTTTCCGACGCCCAACACCACCGCCTGGTTCTCCCGCGTGGCAACGAGACTGCATGGGGGATTGCTTGGCCATCGACGGCAAGGAGAATACACCCGGGAGTTGGCTTCGGAGGCCGGCACGGCGATAGGAGCGGATGATCCGCCCGAGGCCGGGCTCGTGACACCGCAGCGCACAGGGCGGTTGCGACTCGAACAGTGTGTCTACCCGTCGCATCGCGAACACGGTTTGGCCCGGCTCAAGCGGGGGGTCGAACGGTTCGGGGTATCCACCGAACTCGACCATCCACTGCCCGTCGGCGCTGATCCGCAACCCCGTGACCTGAAGGCTGGGATGCCCGGGGCCGACCTCGATCGACTGCCCGAGCGTTCGATCGGTCAAGTACACGAAGATCCCGGCGTGTACAGGGACGTGAACAGCAAGAACCTGCCGTCGGCCGACAACTGTGGCCGGCCGACAGCCTGCAGCGGCGTCCCGGTTTCGTCCCTCGACACGACGAAGGGACCGTCCTCCCCCGTGGCCCACGGCGACGTCTCGCACTCGCCTGCGCCCTGAGTGCCGCTGCCTTCGGTCATCGTCTCCGCCGAGGTGGCCGTGCCCGTCGCGTCCGCACTCGTCGTCCCGGTGCCAGCGGCGCTACTCCCCGACTCTGTGGCGCCCTCGCTCCCGGACCCTATCTCGTCGGAGCCACACGCGGCCGCAGCAATGGCGACCATCAACGCTGCCTGCCGGATCCTTCTGCATCGCATGACCCCAGTGTACCCATCGACTTCGACGATGTTGGTCGCGAGAGCCTGCTCCGCCGATTTGTCGACGAGACATCACGCCCGGGCTCGGTGCCGGCAGGCGCCTCGGCGGTGTGCCACCATCGCATGAGGCACCTCTTTCCCGAGCGCGTCGTCAGCCGCAATGTCCGATCTGCGATCCCCCGCCAAATCCTCTCCATCCAGATCCGCCTTCGACGCATTCGCAACGTCGGCGGACTATTCGCTGATGGAGTCCTTGCACGCGGACCCGGATGCCACCGCAGACGGGGTCGACCATGACCCGAGGCAGGTCTTCGCGGGTCATTTCGTCCCGGTGAAGCCGACACCGCTTCCCGACCCCGACTATGTCGCCCACAGCCGCACCCTCTTCGAAGAGCTCGGCCTCGACGACGAGCTCGTCCACGACGACGCGTTCTCCCGGGTCTTCTCGGGCGATCTGTCGGTGGCTCCTGAGCCGATGCGACGGGTAGGCTGGGCGACGGGCTATGCCCTGTCGATCTATGGCAACGAGTACGTGCAACAGTGCCCGTTCGGCACGGGCAATGGGTATGGCGATGGTCGGGCGATCTCCGTGTTCGAAGGCGTGTTCGAGGGCCACCGCTGGGAGATGCAGCTCAAGGGGGCCGGCCCCACCCCCTACTGCCGAGGGGCTGACGGGCGCGCCGTCCTGCGCTCCAGCGTGCGGGAGTTTCTCGCACAAGAGCACATGCACGCCCTGGGCGTTCCCACGTCGCGCTCGCTGACGCTGTATGTCTCGAAGTCCGAGACCGTTGCTCGGCCTTGGTATTCGGAGCGCTCGCGAGGTCGCGAGCCCGATATCCTCGTCGACAATCCCGTCGCCATCTCGACCCGCGTTGCGCCGTCCTTTCTGCGCGTGGGACAGCTCGAGTTGTTCGCTCGTCGTGCGCGGAGCGACGACCATCCGCGTGCCCTCGAAGAGTTGCGCATGATCGTGGCTCACCTGATCGAGCGCGAGTACGCCTCCGAGATCGATCCGGTGCTCTCTTTTGCTGCCCAGGTGGTGGCGTTGGCCAAGGCGTTCAGGACGCGCCTTGCCTCGCTGGTGGCCCACTGGCTTCGCGTTGGGTACTGCCAGGGCAACTTCAACAGCGACAACTGTGCGGCGGGTGGCTTCACCCTCGACTACGGTCCCTTCGGATTCTGTCAGCGCTTCGACCCGGCGTTTCAGCCGTGGATCGGCGGCGGCGAGCACTTCTCGTTCTTCAACCAGCCCGCCGCGGCCGAGGCGAACTATCACAGCTTCTGCTCGGCCCTGGCGCCGCTCCTCGAAGATGAGCCTGAAGCACGCGCGAGTCTCGATGAGGTGCGGCGCGGCTTCGCAGCGCAGATGGTGACTCGCCTCGATGACATGTGGTCCGCGAAGCTCGGCTCGTCCGAACACCAGCCGGCCCTGGTGAAGGCGCTGTTGCAGCTGATGGTTGCGACGAAGGTCGACTACACCACCTTCTTCCGCGCGCTCTCCCAGATCCCCGGCGACATCGCCCCCTTGAAGAAGAGCTTCTACGCTGAGCCTTCGAAACCACTCGAAGAGCGATGGACGGCGTGGCTGCTGCGCTGGCGCGACGCTCTGCGCAGCGGTGACCCGGCCGAGACTTCAGCACGGATGAAGCAGGCCAACCCCAAGTACACGTGGCGGGAGTGGTTGGTCGTTCCCGCCTACCAACGGGCCATGCAGGGCGACTACCGCTTGGTGCACGAGCTGCAGGACGTGCTCGGTCGTCCGTATGACGAGCAATCCGGGGACATCGAAGACCAGTACGACCGGCTCGCGCCGGCGGAGTTCTTCAACGCCGGCGGCGTGTCCCACTACAGCTGCTCGTCCTGAGCATGCTTCGCCAGCGGGGATCAGCCCGCCGACGATCGAGCGTCAGAGAGTACGGTGGATTCGACAGGAGGCGTAGACCGCTTCGGGTGCCGGTATCAGTTCATAGGACCAGAAGGGCGGAAGCTACCGCGGCTTCCGAGCCTTCGTTCGCTTCAGCCGCAGCCCCGCAGTCGGGGTATGGGTGATGGTGAGCAACGGGACCGGCGAGTCCAACGCGACCGCTGTCGGCGAGGCGGTTCACCACGCGCTGGTGGCCGAATTCGGCCGGTGAGCTGCCCGTCGGCGCCCCGTACGACGGAGAACACCAGCACACCGTCGGTCGCGACGTCCGCGTGGGCTGGCTCGAACGACGACCATCGATCCGACGATGCGCAGGGATCTTCGGAACAGGCCGACGTCTCAACCCCCTGGGCCTCGCTCAGTAGGGTGGAGTAGGCGGACTGCAGGCAACTATACTGGTTGCGCATGGCCGAGGTGGACTCGAGCGATACGAAAACGACGTTGACGCTCGGGGTGACCACGATCGAGCCGGGTCGTGAATCGTCGCGCGCGAGCAGAGCGATGTCTCGCTACGTGGTCTTCGAAGAGGTCGGCCGTGGCGCGATGGGCTCGGTTCTTCGAGCCTACGACCCCAAGCTCGAGCGGGAGGTCGCGCTCAAGGTCCTGCATCGCGACGTGCTCGGCGGCGAGGCAACGCGGCGCCTCGTGGCAGAGGCCCGCGCCATGGCCAAGCTCTCGCACCCCAACGTCGTGGCGGTCTACGACGTAGAGGAACACCACGGGGAGGTCGTCCTGGTCATGGAGTACGTGCCCGGGACCACCTTGCGACAGTGGCTGAACGAGAGCACGCGAGAGTGGATGGAGATCGTCCAGCGTTTCATCGCCGCCGGACGAGGCCTGGCTGCGGCTCACGAGGCCGGATTGCTCCATCGGGACTTCAAGCCCGCCAACGTCCTCGTCTCGCGAGCGGCCACCAAAGTGACCGACTTCGGCCTCGCCAAGGGCGTGGGAACGTTCTCGGAGAGACCGAGCGTAGAGACCGGAGCCTGGGACGACTCGCAGGACGCGCTGACCCGCAGTGGAACGGTCCTGGGCACGCCGCGCTACATGGCACCTGAGCAGCACGACGCTCGAGAACTCACCACCGCGAGCGATCAGTATTCGCTGTGCGTAGCGCTGTGGGAGGCGCTGTCTGGTGAGCCGCCCTTTTCGGGAAAAGAAGCAGTCGACGACAAGCGCCGGGGTCCGCCGGCGTGGACCCCGAGCGCGGTGCCGCGACCGATCGTAGAGGCAATGCTGCGCGGGCTCTCGCCCGACCCTGCCCGACGATGGCCGAGCATGCATGCGCTGCTGGACGCCCTGGGCTACGACCCGGCCCGCCGGCGCAACCGCTGGCTCGTCGGACTGGGTACCCTCTGCGCAGCGTCCGTGGGGGCGATGGGCTTGACGTCCTGGGCCGGTGCCGAGGCGCAGCGCTGCTCGGGCGCCCGCGAGCACCTCGCTGGAGTCTGGGACAACGACCGCCGCAGCGAAGTACGAGGAGCCATCGTGGCCGTCGATGCACCGTTCGCGACGAGCGTGGCGATACGGACCGAAGAGGTGCTCGACCACTACGCGGACGAGTGGGCGTCGATGCACACCGAGGCGTGCGAGGCGACGGCGGTACGTCGCGAGCAGTCCGAGGCGATGATGGATCTGCGCATCGGGTGCCTTCACCGCGCAAAGCTGGAGCTGCGTGCGGCCGTGGGTGTGCTCGCGACGGCCGATCCTCGGGTCGCTCAAAACGCCCACGAGGTTACCGGTGCCCTCGAGCCGCTGTCTCGCTGCGCGGACATCGAGGCCCTGCAGGCGGAGGTCGAGGCCCCCATGCCGGCAGAGGCCGACGCGGTCTCGGCCCTGCGCGCACGCTTGGCCGAGGCCAGTGCCGAGACCTCGGCGGGTCGCTACGACCAAGCGC
>CAYGTG010000036.1:0-18303 GCA_964352485.1 uncultured Nannocystaceae bacterium
AGATCACCCGAAGCGCGGCCCGAAGCGCCTCGGACTCGGCCGCAATCGCATTTGAGAACCCTTCGCGGTCCCCTCGCGGACGAGACACAAAGTCCACGAACCCCCGGCCGCGCAGCGTGGCGGTGCTCATCCACCGGCCGTCGAGACGCTGCCAAACCGGAAGCGCGAAGTACAGCGGCAACACGTCCCCGACCAGCTCGAGGCGCCACGGCGCGTCGACCCGCTCCGCGATCCAGGTCGGCATCCGAGACCGCAGGGCGACGGGAAGCTCATCCCATGTCTGCGGATCGTCCTGGTGGGTCCGGGCCATCGAGAGCAACGAGCGTTCCAGCGCTACGCTGAGCCGGCCCAGGACGGCGGTGTAGGCATCGTCGCGAACGACATCGGTCTGGGAGACGTCCTTTCGCAGCGCCTTGCTGTCGACCATGGCGACGAACCCGGCCGGAAACGCGGGCAGCGGGTGGGTCGCCAACCAAACGCCGGCGTTGAGCACCTCCAGCGTCGCCAGTGGAGGGTCGGGCTCCACGAGAAAACCACAGTATCCCTGGATTCCGTCGTCTTCGACATCGATGCGACCGACCACGGTCCGCAACCGATGGCCCGAGGAAATGCGGCCACCGTCGAGGATGATCGGAAGCTCGGCGTAACAAACGCGCTCCTTGAGAATCGCCTCCTCGGCGATCGTCCCCTTGAGGTTGTTGACGAAGCGCAGCGCCAATCCGGGGCGGAAGCGCTGCTTGACGTGCACCCGTGTACCCCGCTCGTCTCGGGGCGGACACGCGGTCGCGGCGTCGAGCGACCCTGCCCCGGGCCGCAGCTGCAAAGAGGACGCCTCCTCGGCGCGGTGGCTCCACACCTTGACCCAGCGGGGGTTGAGCGCGAGCGCGCCGTTGAGGCCAACCGCAAGCTCCTGACGCGAGCGAAGGTTGCTCTGTCCTCGATCGCCAAACATCGAGACGAACAGATCATCGAGGTCGGCCTTGGAGTAGCCCTCGCCGTCAAACCACACCTCCATGTCGTCCGCATCGATCTGGAACTCGATGTGCGTGGCCCCCTGATGCACCGCCGCCTGCACGAGCATCAGCACGTACTGCCGAGGATCGGAGAGCTGAAACTGACGCATCTTCTCCCGCGCCTTGGCCTTGTCGATGCTGAAGCCACCGTGAGCCTCAACTTCGCCTTCGGCCGCGAGCTGGGCCAAAATGTCATTGGCGCTCATCGGGACTCCAGTTCGTGAGCCGCGGCCGCGAGCTCGCCGTCGATGCTGGGGGTCAGTCCGCTCCCCACAATGAACAACTTGGCCAGCATGTACGCGGCCAGGGGCAGGTCGCGCTGTGCGAGCGGTCCCAGAGCCTTGGTTGCCGGGTGGTCGGCGTTGACGATCACGGGGCGGGAGCGGGCAAAGAAACCGCGGCCCAGAGTAGAAATTTCCTGCAACGGCGTGAGCGAGAACGGATCGGGTTGCGACACCGCCACCCGCGAGGCGAGGCTGGAGCCCGGATAGTCGAAGTGCCCAAACAGGACCTCCGAGACCTTGTGCCCGGCCTCTCGAAAAACCACCCGAGTCGCGTCTGCGAGCGGATCGAGGGCCGCGTGCTCGGAGGCATCACGCAGCGGGAGCGGAAGAGCCCATCGTCCTTCGAGTGCCGCGAGCGAGAAGCCGCCCAGCCGCCCGATCGACTCGAGCAGGGCTCCATCCTGCGCGTCGAGCCCCGCATGCACGACCGCTTTCCCCGCCGCCTCCGCGGCGTCACTCAGAGGTCCGCGCGTGCGCGTCGCGAGCAACCCGTCGTTTGCCACGCCCCCGAGCAACCGCCCCCGCGCCCACCGCTGCGCTGCAGGGCTCAGCGCAACCGTCCGCTCGGCCACCGCATCGCGCGTCCGCGAGCGGAGGCCATGCTCCACATGCCAGCGGACGCACGCGTGATGGTGATTGCGCCACGGCGTTGGCACGGTGCCTCGAAGCTCGGTCTCCAGGTTCTCGAACGCGCGCTCGGCCAACGGCCCGTGCACCGTGTCCGCGATCGCCTCCATGACCCGCGCGTGGCCTTCGTCCTCGATGACGGCGTCTCGGGTGAGCGTGTGCTCGAGGTGAGGACTCCAGGCCCGGACGAGCGTGCCTGGATGGGGACTCTGGTCGAGCTCGACCAGGGTGAGGCCGCCGTTGTACAGACCCAAGAAGGTCTCCGTCCCCGCCGGATGGGACGCGGAGATCCTGGAATAGCCATCGTCGTGCTCGACGCTGCACGGGTTGGCGTACGCGAACGGAACGGAGATCGGCTTGTCATCCACGCGGATGTCGCAGACCGCGTGCTTGCACCAATACGTCACGGTCTTGCGTACCGCGACCTCAAAGCCGCTGAACTCCTGCGGAGACATCGACTTGTAGACCCGAATCGTCGTCCCCTCGATCGGCTCATCCAACCGCAGCAGGCGAAACGCTCGCTTCTCATCGAAGAGCACTCGCCACGCTTCACCGTCGCGAGCGGTGTCCACACAGACGACCTCGGGACCGATCGCAAACACGGACACGAACCCGATGCCAAACTTGCCGATCTTGGTCCGGTCTCCGTCCTTTTGCGAGGAGAACAAGCGGGTCAGCTTGGTCTCAATGATGTCCCGGCTCATGCCACCACCCCAGTCCGAGACGGCGATGACGGCGGTTCCCCCGTCTCCCTTGGCCTCGAACGAGGTGGTGATCTCCACCTCGTGACTCCCGGCGTCGATGGCGTTTTGAACCAGCTCTCGCAGGAACGAAAGCGGGTCGGAGAACTGGTTGACGAGCTCGTCGAGTGCGTCGTCGACAGGGGCAACCGAGGGGGCTGACACGCGGGGAAGAGGCTACCACGGGGCGCGAGCGCGGCGCCGCGGCAGACGGTCCGTCGGCCGGCCCAGGTTTCTTCACAGACCCGGGAATAGCCGACAAGCCGAGCTGGTACGCTGCTGTCATGGCCAAGCTCAAAGCCGCCCTCGCGATGGGTGCCGTCGCCGCACTCGGTTTCGGAACCTACACCCTGCTCTCCCCGAGCGACGAAGACGCCGCGGGCACCCGCGACCTCGTCAACCAGGTCTGGATCGAGCGCATGCCCGAGAACCGCCAGGACATGATCGGACACATCGTCGTGCTCGAAAAGGACGGGCAGCAGTTCGGCATCATCGGCCGCAGCTCGGCGTGGCGTCACGGTCTCGAGATCTTCGGCTGGCGGCTCGAGGGCAGCCAGCTCAAGTTGTTCTTCCCCCAAGAACGCGTCCGCGGCGAGGTCAAGGTGCGCACCTGGAAGTGTGCCGGCGAAGCTCCCGAGCCCTTCGAGCTGTGCGCGGAGTTCTCCAACAAGCAGGGTCGCTCGGTGAAATTCTACAGCCGTACCGACTGGGTCGTGAAAGACGCAGAGAGCCTCGGAGCGCTGTCGATGGAGACCCCCGAGCTGGCCGGTGTGTTCGACAACCTCGAGCTGACGGCCCCCGAACTCGACATCGATTCGATGGAGTTCGAAGAAGGCCTTCTGCCGCTTCAGTAGCGTCCCCCGATGATGCCGGGACTCCTCATCGCGCTCTTCGTCGTCTTGGCGATCGCTTTCACTGGCGTTCGTGTTCTCAAGGAGTACGAGCGCGCCGTGGTGTTTCGGCTCGGGCGAGCCCGTAAGAAGCTCGCCGGCCCGGGGTTGGTGTTTCTGCTCCCCCTGGGCCTCGACAAACCTCGCGTCGTCGACCTGCGCACCAAAGTCGTCCAGATTCCTCCCCAGGAGGTCATCACCAAGGACAACATCTCGATCGTGGTGGACGCGGTCGTCTACATCACCGTCGAGTCCCCTTCGCACGCCATCCTCGATGTCGAGGAGTACATGCCGGCCACCCTGCAGCTCGCCGCAACCACGCTGCGAGCGGTGATCGGCCGCATGGATCTCGACGAGATCCTCGCCCACCGCGAAGCGATCAACGAGGAGGTTCGCTCGATCCTCGATGCGCGTACCGAACAGTGGGGCATCGACATCTCCGCCGTCGAGCTGCGCGACATCATGCTGCCGCAGGAGATGAAGCGCGCCATGGCCCGCCAGGCCGAGGCGGAGCGAGAGCGCCGCGCCAAGGTGATCGCCGCGGAGGGCGAGCTGCAGGCCGCCAAGCAGCTGACCGCGGCTGCCGAGACCATCTCCAAGCACCCCGGTGCGATGCAGCTGCGCATGTTTCAGACCCTCACCGAGATGGCCGCCGAGCCGGCCTCCAAGATCGTCGTGCCCGTCCCGATCGAGCTCCTCGCCGGTCGCAAAGATGCGCTGGGAGGCGACCCGGAGCTGGGCAACAAGATCACCCAGCTCGTGCAGGCGCTCGCCGCCCAGAGCCAGCCGGCTGCCAAGGCCGTGCCCCCAAGCGCCGAAGAAGCGCCTGCTGCGGTCGGCCAAGGCCGTCCCGCGCCGAAGCGGCTCGGAAAGCCCGCACCGCTGGAGTAGCGCCACAAAAGCTTGTCGAACCCCACGAGAGGCTTCTGTTCGAGAGTGCCGATCGGTCGATGGCTTGGATCACTTGAAGATGTCGTTCTTGTAGCTAGCGTCAATGAAGTGGCGCCATGGAAAGCTCTGGTGGTCGGTCTGCTCGCTCTGAGCGGATGTGCATTTGCGCCGGCAGACGCCGGTCCGCCCGAAGCGAACATCAGCAACCGCATGCGCAACTACGCAGACTTCGAGCAGGACTTCTGCCGCGCATGGCCGTACTCGGAGCAGTGTACGCAGGAGCGACGGCACCTCGAGCAGCTCGCCGCGCAGCGAGACACCCAGGTGGCGGTCAAACGCGCGGCAAACCGCCAGGCTGCGGCCGCACGCGAGGCCATGGGTTCGGCCATGGTCGGGGATGGAGCCCACACGGGCCAGGGATGGTGGTGCTACTTGGGTACCTATGGCGCAACGCAGCGCTTCGGCCGCTGCGTCCGCGACGTCGAAGCCTGCGCAGACCGACTCAGCACACGCGTCGAGGACGGGATGAAGCCCGCGCAGGCCCGTTGCGAACAACGTGAGAGCGCCACCTGCTTCTCAACCGTCCAAGCGGCGAGCGGTCGCGTTGGAAACTACTGTTTTCCCGACGCTCGGATGTGCGAGCGGTTCGAAGAGCGAACGCGTTCCGCGGAGCCCTCGACAGCCGTGACGAGCTGCACACCGTACATCTAGCGAGCACGCTCAGGACGCGCCCTTGTGCAGCAGCACCACGGGCACGGTCATGAAGAGGATCTTGATGTCGAGCCACAGCGACCAGGTGTCGATGTATTCTAGGTCGAGCGCCATCCACTCGTCGAAATCGCTAATGTCGCTACGCCCGGAGACCTGCCACAGCCCCGTGATTCCCGGCCGAACCGACAGCCGACGACGCTGACGCGGCTTGTACTGCGCAACCTCCGATGGCAACGGCGGCCTGGGGCCCACGAGGCTCATCTGTCCCACGAGCACATTGAACAGCTGCGGCAGCTCGTCGATCGAGGTCTTGCGGATGAAGCGGCCGATCTTGGTGATGCGCGGGTCGTGCTTGATCTTGAACACGGGCCCGTCCATCTCGTTGAGGTGCATCAGCTCCTGCTTCTTCTTCTCAGCGTCGACACACATCGAGCGGAACTTGAGCATCGGAAACTTGCGGCCCTGAAGACCGCTTCGCACCTGCTTGAAGAGAATCGGACCGCCGTCCTCGAGCTTGATCAGCAGCGCGATCAGCCCCAGCAGCGGGGAGATGGCGATGATGCCGAAGAACGACCCCACCATGTCCAGGACCCGCTTGCCGATCAGCCGGACCTCTCCGGTGGGCCTTTGCGTGATCCCGATCATCGGCATGTTGAAGCCGGTCATGTTCGCCAGCTCCATCTCTCCGTTGAGCTGGACTGTCGTGGGCATCGAGAGCAGCACATCCACGCCTCGTTCGTCGCACGCGGCGAGTGCGATGGCGAAGTCCTCGTGGGAACGCTCCGGCACCGCGAACACGACTTCGTCGACGACTTCGGTGTCGAGCAGATGCGCGATGTTCTCGACTCTGCCAAGGATCGGCTCGGCCTCGGTCAGCTCAGGCAGGCCCAAAACGCTGACGAAACCGACCAGGCTGTTGTTCCACGAAGACCGCTCCCGGAGTGACCCGGCGAAGGCAACCGCCTCGGCGCCGGTCCCCACCACGAGAATCCGGTGGTCGTCGACTTTCTTGGTGCGGCGAATGACCGCCCGTGCCGCGACCCGGACCACAAGCAAGAACGCAAACTGGGTCGCTCCAAAGATGAACACGAAGCTGCGCGAGAGGAACGTGACCTTGAACCAGAACGACGCGACGACCAGCAGCCCCAACCCCACCGCGACCGCGCGGACGTACCGCACCGACGTCCGCCCTGGACCGGCCCGAAAATCCGCCGTGTTGGAGAAGTGGAAGGTCAGCGCCCACAGCGGGACCATGCCCAGCAGGAACTTCGGGTAGTCCGACTCGAGAAACAGCTCGACCGAGACCTCGCGGCGTCCCAGGAACGCCGGCACGTACTCCGAGACGGTCGGCAGCCACTGGCGCTGCGCCAGTGCGGCGAAGAACGCGACCACGGACACGAACAGATCGCTCAGCAGGAAGATCTGACGAAAGAGAACCGCTTGATGCCGCGTCATCGTGCTGGCTGCTCCAAGACCGATCGCAATTTACAGCGGATGTGGGCCGCTGGGCACTGTGGATCCCCGCAAGCCAAGATCACCCCCAGCACGGACTCAAGCCGTCGTTGCAGCGGCAATGGCCCAGGTGGCCTGCACCAGGTCGCCAAGGGGATGTGGGCCCAGCGGCTCCGCGGGATCAAGCCCCGCATCCTTGAGCAGGCCGCCCAGCAGCGTGACCCCCTTCTCCGTCAGCTTGGGACCCGACGCCGGCAGCTCCAAGCCACGCGCCCGAGCGTGATGCTGGACCAGTCCGCGGACAATGGCGTGCGCGATCGTGTCCTCGCGGATCGCCACACACACCAGGGCCGGTCCCGGGTCGTCAAAGGCCGCCAGCTCGGCGGGGTTGGCCCAAACACGCCGACCGTCCTTCCCCACCATGTCGATCGGAGCCACCCCACCGCTCCCGCGCGGCTTTCGTCGTCGCCAAGGGAACCGCGCCAGCACTTTTTGCAGCTTGAGATCGGAGGGCTGAGCCATGACGCCGATGGAGGATCCTATCACGCCTCGCCCAAGGATGGGCCGGCGACCTCACTCCACGCCCGCACCAAGGCCGCGCCCGCACGCTCGACCTCGGCCAAAGTCGTGCGGCGGCCGAGGCTCAGGCGGAGTGCGCCTCGAGCGAGGTTCGCCTCGACGCCCATCGCGTGGAGAATCCCGCCGTCGCCATCGGCATGGCACGCAGATCCCGTCGAGGCCGCGATCTCGGGCGCACGCAGCAAGACGTCCGCCCCCACGCAGCCCGGCACGCAGACATGCAGCGTGTTGGGCAGCCGGTCGGCTCCCTGTCCGGTCACCCGAAGACCCGGAATGCCCTCGAGGAGCCGTGCCGCCAGCGCATCGCGCAGCGTGGCCTGACGGAGGCCCTCCGCTTCGAGGTCCTGCGTCGCGAGCTGGCACGCGGCACCGAGTCCGACAATCATGGCCGTGGGCTCGGTCCCTGGCCGAACCCCGCGTTCCTGGCCCCCTCCAAGCGCCCAACCTCGGACCAGGCGGGGCTGACGAATGTAGAGCGCTCCGATTCCGCACGGGCCGTAGAGCTTGTGACCGACGATGGTCAGCAGGTCCACATCCAGCGTCGCAACGTCGACCGCAACCTTGCCGACCGCCTGCGCGCCGTCGCTGTGAACGATCACATCCGGCGCGGCTGCGCGAGCCAGTGCCGAGACCTCAGCGACGGGCTGCAGCACGCCGGTCTCGTTCTGCGCGAGGATCACACTCACCAACCCCGCGGGTTCCGCGAGGACGGAGGCCGCAACGCCGAGGTCGACCTGCCCGTTGGGCGCCACCGCGAGCCGATCCCATCGCCATCCCGCGGCCTCCAGCGCGCGTGCAGGCTCTTCCACCGCGGGATGTTCCACCGACGTCGTTACAACGCGCTTTCGAGCGACCTTGGAGCAACGCACGGCCAGGTTGTCCGCCTCCGTGCCGCCGCCGGTGAACACGATCTGATCCGGGCTCGCACCGATCAAGTTTGCGACCTGGGCGCGGGCGACCGCCACCGCATCCGCCGCGCGGCGTCCATACAGGTGGCCACTCGAGGGATTGCCGAACTGCAGGCCCAACCACGCCACCATGGCGTCGCGAACCGATTCGGCGACGGGCGTGGTGGCGTTGTGGTCGAGGTAGATCGGGTCCGCGTGCTCGCGCTGCATGGGCGCGGACTCTCAGGCCTCGTCGTTTTCCGCGTCGACGGGCGCCTCGTCTGCGGAGCTGCCCTGGCCGAGCCAGTTGAAGTTCCACAGGATGTACTGCCAGTCCTTGTCCATCGAGCGAGAGTCGCCGAACGGGTACTCCATGCGGGCGATGAAGACGACGTCCTTGCGCGGGAACATGAACTGGATGATCTCTCGCGTGGGCGTGTTGGTGGACGTATCCATCACGTGCAGCCGCGTGTAGATGCCGGCCTTCTTCTGGTAGTCCGACTGGTACGCGATCTCGTCGACCGACAGGCCCGCCTGCTTGTACTTGTTCTTGAACCAGGTGACCGAGCGCTCGTCGATCGGACGGGTCTTCTTGGTCACGAAGAACGTGATGTCGATGGTCTCCGCTCCGGAGGCATCCTCGTACTCCTCTTCGGCAAACGGATCTTCTTCGTCCTCGGCATCACCGAACTCAAAGTCGCCGGAGGCACCGCTGCTGCACGAGATGATCGGAACCCAGTTGGTTGCGCTGTCTCGGCCGTGGGAAGCCTCGCCGCAGTTTCGAAAGACGTACAGGGTGTCGGGAATCTCGAACTCGACGCCCAGCTGATTGAACTTCAGCGCCGAGCCGCTCTTGGCGCCCGAGGTTGGGTTGTCGACCCAGGCGGCCGCGTCAGATGCACCCTTGTCTCCGTTGTTCTTACAGGAGGGGACGGCGAGCAGGCAGACGGCTGCCAGGCAGACTCCGAGGCGGTTGGCTTGAAAACGCTCCATGACCGGGAGCAAAGGTACCAAAACGAGCCGCCAAGAACAGCCGGGAGCGCCACCGCCCCTGCAGCGGGGTTGGCACCGAGCTTGCTGACAGTGTCTGTGATGCCGACCCCGATGGCCGTACCCGCGCAAGACAGTCCCCCGGCGCGAGCTTCTGTGCCTGCACGGGCGGTGGCCGAGCTGATGCAGTTTTTGCTCGAAGCCAAGGACGCGGCCTCGGTCCGCCAGCGGGCGGTCGCCGGGTTGGGGGTGCTCAGGGAGGTCGACTGGGCTCAGATTGGCGTACAGGACGCGCCGGCGGAGGCCTCCACCATCGAGCTTCCCGACCCCAGCGGCGTCCAATCTCTGACGGTTGTCCTGCGTGACCCCACGGACGTTGACGCCCGTCAGACGGTCGACGGTCTCCTCCAGGCGATCCGCGTCCTTCATGCGCGCTCGATCGAGGAGGCCCAGCTTCGCGAGCACGCACACACGGATTCGCTCACAGGCCTTTGGAATCGCCGGGGATTCCAGCCGTTCATCGACCAGGCACTCGCTCGGTCCACGCGGACGGGCGAGGACGTGACGCTGCTGCTTTGCGATGCCGACCACTTCAAGCGCATCAACGACACCTATGGGCACGCCATGGGAGATCGCGCCCTGCAGGCCGTGTCCGAGGCGCTGCGCTCTGCGATTCGACCCACCGACGCCGCCGCCCGGCTTGGAGGGGATGAGATGAGCGTGCTGCTTGCCGGCTGCAACGCCCAGGGTGCCACCGTCGTCGCCGGGCGGATTCGAGACGCGCTGCGACAGATTCAACGTGAGGCCCAGCTGCCGGAGTCCATCACCCTGAGCATCGGGATAGCCGACACCCGCGCGATGTCGGCCGATGCGCTCACGCAGCGAACGGTCAGCCACCTGATGGCAGCCGCAGACGAGGCCCTCTACGAGGCCAAAGACGCGGGACGCGACCGCTTTGCGTGTCACCCCGCCTGCTTCGCTCCCGTCCCCCTGGAGGACGACCCCACCGCTCCGATCCAGCTCAGGGCCGTGCCAACACGGAGCGATCGTAGTCCGGCGGCGGCGTGAGGCCCATCAGCTCGAGGCAGGTCGCTGCGACGTTGCCGAGGCTTGCTCCACGCAAAGCCTCGGGGTCGAAGGCCAGCCCGGGACGCGCCGCGTCGTATACATGCAGCGGGACCGGGTTGAGGCTGTGGCTCGTCCGCACTCGAGGCTGGCCATCCTTGCCGAGCTCGACCATCTGGTCGGCGTTGCCATGATCGGCGGTCACCACGAGCACGCCGCCGAGCGAGCGCACCACCGGCAGCAGTCGGGACAGGCACAGGTCCACAACCTCCACGGCGATCCGTGACGCGTCGAGGTTCCCCGTGTGCCCGACCATGTCCCCGTTGGCGTAGTTCACCCGCGCGAAGTCGAAGCCGCCCTCCCGCAGCTGGGCGGTCAGCGCGTCGGTGATCTCGGCGGCCTTCATCCAGGGGCGCTGCTCGAAGGGCACGCGGTCGGATGGAATCTCCACATAGGTCTCCAGGGCGTCATCGAAGGCTCCGCTGCGGTTCCCGTTCCAGAAGTACGTGACGTGGCCAAACTTCTGCGTCTCGGAGATCGCGAGCTGGCGCTTGCCCGAGCGAGCCAGGAGCTCTCCCATCGTCTCGTCGATGGCCGGCGGCTCCACGAGAAAGCGGGCGGGGACGTGCTCATCCCCGTCGTACTGCATCATCCCTGCGAAGAGCACGTCAGGACGCGGGCCCCGAGCGAACTTGTCGAACGTCTCGTCCTCGAACGCGCTGGAGATCTCGATCGCACGGTCACCGCGAAAATTGAAGAGGATGACCGCGGCCCCGTCGCGAATGGCTCCGACGGGCTTGCCTGCCTCGGCGATGACGAAGCCCTCGAGGTCTTGGTCTCCTTTGTCGGACTCGTCGTAGAGCGTTGTGATGGCGCCACGGAGGCTCTCAAACGCTCGGCCTTTGCCCTCGACGTGCAGCCTCCAACCGCGCTCGACCATTGCCCAGTCGGCCTGGTAGCGGTCCATCGTGATCGACATGCGCCCGCCACCGCTGGCAACCCGGTAGTCGCGTCCAGACACCGACAGCGCCGCGAGCTTGGCCTCGAGGGCTTCGGCATACTCGAGCGCCGAGCGTGCCGGGACGTCGCGGCCATCGAGCAAAGCATGAACCCGGCAGGCCACAACGCCTTCGGTCGCCGCGCGATCGAGCATCGCGAACAGGTGATCGATGTGGCTGTGCACGTTGCCGTCGGAGAGCAAGCCCAAGAAGTGCAGCGGTTCGCCGCTCGCCTTGACCCGAGCCACAGCATCACGCCAGACAGCGCCCTCGAACAGCGTGCCGGAGCGCACCGCATTCGCCACCAGCGTTGCGCCTTGGTCGAAGATCCGTCCCGCGCCGAGCGCGTTGTGGCCAACCTCCGAGTTCCCCATGTCACCGTCCGAGGGCATACCGACCGCAACCCCATGCGCCGCAAGGCTCCCGGTTGCGCCGTGGCTCGCGAGCCAGTCCAAGGTTGGGGTGTGCGCGAGCGAGACCGCGTCCGTCGCATCACCGGCGCCGATGCCCACCCCGTCCATCACCACGCAGACGACAGGACCCTTTGCGGGTTGGAACTGAGCATGAGGACGGAGCGCCATGCGAGGCATCATGACCGAAACCGCTAGAACATGAACAGGTACCCGACCGAGACGTCCAGGACGAGATCGAACGGGTTGTTGTCCGGCTCGGATGGAACCAGCGCGGGGTCTTCGGGCTGGGGCTGGGCGACGATCTGGTAGGTGCTGAAGTAGCGCTGCACCGAGGTGCCGAGGGTGATGCCCTGGTTGTTGCGGATCGGGATGCCGAACAGCCCTCCGCCGCGAATCATCGCCGAGACGTCGGAGTGATGCTCCTCGTCGTTCGTCAGGACCCCCAGCGGGCGAACGAATGTGGAGATCCCAACCCCGACCGTGAGGTCTCCCTGCAGGTAGATCGGACCCAGGACAACCTGGATCGATGGACCCGCGCCAAAGTCGGAGTGCGACAGCGCGGCGTATCGGGTCGCGAACTGAGTCTGTCCGTCGACGATGCCCTCGACCTGCCGGCGTTCGATGAACCGGGTGTGCCCGAGGTCGACGCCCGCGCCCAGCCGAACCGGGCCTAGACGCAGGCCGTGAACCCGAAATGAGAACCCCGCGCCAAATCCGAGCGGCTGCATGACCTCGGCACCGCCGGCGAGCAGGATGCCAAGCCGAGGGGCGCCGACCACGGAGAAGACCGGACCGCGCTTGCGCGCGTGCGCGTCGTTCCCCCGCGTCTCCCCCAAAGGGGGCTGCATCGCCAGCAACGACGCCAGCGCGAGGGTCGTCCCGAGCATCGAGGGGACCATAGCAAGCCGCGGCGGCCGACGCTTTGACGATGGGACCGGGATGTCCTTTCATGCACGCATGGCCGACGACACGTCCCCCCGCGACGAAGCCACCCGTCCCGACGTCGACGCGACGCAGCTCACACGGCGTGACTTGATGGGCGCAGCCGCCGGAGTGGTGCTTTGCGGGTGCGCAGGAAAAGCAGAGAAGTGGACCACAGCCGAAGTCGAGACCCGGGAGGGGATGGTCGAGCTCGACATCGCCGACTACCCGGCGCTCGCAACCCCCGGCGGCATGGTCGCGCTGGAACCGACGGGCGCCAAGAAGCCGGTCCTGGTCATGCGCCTCGAGAACGACCAGTTCCGCGTGATGTCACTTCGATGCCCGCATCTGGGGTGCGTCGTCCGCTGGGACATGAGCATGCAAGACCTGGTGTGCCCTTGCCACGGCTCGCGCTTCACCGACACCGGGGAGAAGACGAAGGGTCCGGCCAAGTCGGGTCTCAAGCAGATGCGCAGCCAGTTCGTCGGCATGAAGGGCAACGCCGGCGGGACCAAGCTTCAGTTCATTCTCGATGAAGGCTGATGACGAGGGCTGATGGGAAAGGCGAAGCACCCCGTCACCGCCGCCATTCGGGCCTTGCGTGCGGCGGGAGTGTCGTTCGAGCCCCGCCTGTACGACTACGCCCCGCACGGGGGCACAGAGCGGAGCGCCCAGGAGCTGGGCCTGGACGAACACGCGGTCATCAAGACCATCGTGCTCGAGACCGAACAAGGCAGTCCGCTCCTGGTCTTGATGCATGGCGACCGCCGGGTCTCCACCAAGAGGGTGGCACAGCTCGTTGGCGCCAAGTCGATCAAGCCCTGCGATCCTTCGGTGGCTACGAAGCACACCGGCTACCTCGTCGGAGGCACCTCGCCGTTCGGGACCCGCAAGGCCCTTCCGATCTACATGGAGCGGACCATCACCACGCTCCCGCGGCTGGTCATCAACGCGGGAAAGCGCGGCTTCCTCGTCGAGATGACCCCAGCCGCGGTTGTACAGGTGCTGTCCCCCACCCTCGTCGACGTCGCCGCGCACCCGGCGTCGTAGCACGGACCCAACATCGGCTCGACGCCCAAACGCAGACCGCTCTGACCGAGGGGTTCGGAGCGAACCCACACCCCGAAGCAGGTCGCGCAGAAACCCGCCACGGACTTTGGGCATGAGGTACCAGCACGGGGTTGCGAGGCTGTCACACATTGCCTAGGCTCCGGCGGCGGGCGACCGAGCCGCGCTGCGTCGGCGCTGCGCTCCACACCCCTGATGCCCGAGCCTGTGCCCACGATCGGTTCCCACTGCGTCCTCGAGATCTACGACAGCCCAGCGCGGCTGCTCGATGATCCCCAGGCCGTGATCGAGGCGTTGCGAGCCGCCGCCCGTGCAGCCAAGGCCACCTTACTGCAGACCACGCACCACCGGTTCGAACCGCACGGGGTCACCGCCTTGGCGCTGCTCGCCGAGTCCCATATTTCGGTGCACACCTGGCCCGAGCGGGGCTATGCCGCGTGCGATGTCTTCACGTGCGGGGAGCAAACGCTGCCCGAGGCGGCCTGCATGGCCCTCGTCGAGGCGCTGCAGTGCCCACGCTACTCGTTGCGCCGCCTCCCTCGCGGAGGCGAAATCTCGACGCCCGCGCGGGCCCGTCAACCGAGCTTGGACTGGACCTGATGCACGCCCGTTTTGAACTCCGCCGAGACGCCGGACGCGTCGGGCCGTCTACAGGCCCCTGGGTCCGCCGAAAACAGGTCGCTCGTGTTCAAGGGCTCGAGACTGCCCAAGGGCTGGCCGAAGTCCTCACACAGAAGGGCGAGACCCTGGGTTGGGGCCTCGTGTCGCCCCACTCCAACATCGCGGTGCGCCTGCTGAGCTTTGGTGATGCGCCTCCGCAGGAAACATGGCTCGAGGATCGCTTGGAGACGGCGCTAACCGCCCGCGAGGGCTACGGCTTCCAGCGCGATGACACCACGGGGTACCGGGTCATCAACAGTGAAGGCGACGGCCTGCCGGGATTGGTCGTCGACCGATACACCGACGACTTCGTTGTGCAGATCACCACGGCCGCGATGGCGGTTCGCCGCGACGCCATCGAGGCCTGGTTCAGAGGCCGCGGCCACACGCGGCTCCACGTCGTGCTTCCGCCGGGTGCCGCCAAGCTCGAGGGGTTCGAGGCTGGCGTCTTCCGTGAGCATGACGCCGAAACGCTGACCTTCCGCGAGTTCGGCCTCTGCTTCGAGACGCCAGCACCGCCAAGCCAGAAGACGGGCGCGTACTTCGACCAACGGGACAACCGACGCTTCGTCGCGCAGCTGGCCTCCGCCCATGGGGGACGACTGCTCGACGTCGGCTGTCACATCGGAGGGTTCGCCTTGCACGCGGCCAGAGCCGGAGTCGAAGCCGTCGGCCTCGATGCCTCTGCGGTCGCGCTCTCCCACGCGGCCCGCAACGCGGCCGAGTCCAAGCTGGACGGAATCACCTGGGTGGAAGCCGATATGTTCGGACCCCTCAAGGACCCTCGGCTTGCCGGACCTTTCGGCACGATCGTGCTCGACCCCCCCAAGGTCGCCACCAACAAGAGCAACGTCGACAAGGCCGTGGACGCGATGTGTCGCCTCGTCGGTCGCAGCGCAGCCAGGCTGGCCCCGAACGGGCACATCGTGCTGTGCAGCTGCAGCCACCACCTGGGTCGCGACCACTTGGACCGAGTGATGAACACGGTCGCAGGGCCCTGGGCCCGCGTCGCGATGCTTGGCGCCGGTGTCGACCACCCGCTTGCCCCCAGCCACCGCGAGGGCGAGTACCTTCGGGTGGGCGTCTACCGCCAGCGCTGAACCGGTTCTGGCTTCGGGCTAGGCCGTCTTTGCAGCGGCACGTTCGTCACCGATGCACAGTCGGTACACGGAGTTCTCCGTCTCGACGTAGAGGATGTGCGTCTCGGACGTTGTGAGCACCCGGCGAACGGCCGTCGTCACCATGCGTCGGCCGTTCGGGTCGCGGAAGATCACCATCCCGCGGCCTACAACCGGTTCCGAGAGCAAGTAACCCTCGTAGATTCGCCCAACGGTCGTGTTGAGGCCGCCCCCATCTCGGGACGTTCGAATCTTCGTCGCGACGACAGTCAGCACCCTACCGACGAGCTTATCCCGGCCCGCCTCTCGACGCCAACCGATCAATCGCGGAGGAGGTTGGACTACGCGTCCCCGCGTTTCCCTACAGAGGACGCCTCCTGGGCACTCCCGCTCGGCGAGCCAGCAGCGCGAACAGCGTCGAGTCGCGCGACCGAGGCCTCCGGCACCCATCCTGTCAGCCCGCCGGGAAGCTTGACCAGGCTCCACCCCGGAGATCGGTCCAGCACACGCACCTGTGCACCCCCTTGGAGGGTGAACGACACCGACCGATGTTGTCCCGGGCCCTCACGTGCATCGACAGCGGCCCGAAGGACAATCGCCTCGGGTTGTGCGGTTGCCGCGCGGACCGACCAGCCATGGAATCCCCCTGGGATTGTGAAGACGAGCGCGAGCACGATCAGCAACGCGCGAGATGCTCCGGCACGACGCGGTTGGGTGCGGAGCCAACGACGATGCACGTAGAGCGCAACGCAGAATCCCGCCCCGCTCAACAAAGAAATCCAGGCTACCCAGGGCGCAGCGATCGCACCCACGAGCAGATCCCAAGTGGTCTGCGGCCGGTCGATCATCGCGCCGCTGGTGGTTGCATCCAGTTCCGCCCGGCGTCGGACCGCGGCAAGGTTGCCGCGCGCCGCTTCGAGGATCTCGGTGGTCGGCCCCGCGCGCCAATCGGTGGCGCGTCGCAGGTGATAGGTCGAGCGCCCCAGATCCCCCAGGTTTGCGTAGGCGGTCCCGAGGTTGTACGAGAGCACCGCGCTGCGCTGGGGCAGCAGTGCACTCGCCGTCTCAAACGACGCCGCGGCGGTCGGCCAGTCGTTGCGCTCCGCAGCCTCCGTGCCCTCCATGAAGGCATCATCGACCGCGTCGGCGCGGACCAGCCGGCACCAACCGAACGCCACGACAAACACGAGCAGGACGATAGAGCTTCGAAGGGTCATGCCGTCCCTTTGCCGAGCGTTCGGACGACCGCCAGCGCATCGTCGAGCAAGTGGTGGCGTTCTTCCGCACCGCCGACGGTCGCTCCAAACCGCGCCACATCGCACTGCTCCAGGAGCGACTCGAGCCGGCGTCGTTCCTCGCTCTCGACGCCCCTGCGATCGAGCAAAAGAAGCAGCTCGGACCGCGGCAGGCCCGTGCCTTCGGGACCCGCGACCTCGAGGGCGACATCCTGCAGCAAAGCCGAAATCGCGGCGCGGAACCCTTCTCCGGACTCGACGCTCCCCTGCGCGAGCTCAATGCGCTCGCGCCGCCTGGCTCGAACCAGAGCCCGTCCTCGTGCAGCCTCATCGGGACCGAACCGACGCCAAGCCCACCCTCCGGCCAGCCCGAGCATGACAATGAGTGGGACGCCCAGCATGCCCATCGTCCAGCGCTCTTGGGTCAACCAACGGTCTGTGGGCAGCTCGCGAGGCACCGACGCCATCGCCAGCACGGGGGCCAGCGGGTCATCGACGACCGTGCCCACCGCCGGGGCGTCATCCTCGTCGGTGCGGACGATCGCGTTGGGGTCTCCGCCCACCACGACCTCGATCGCCGAGGTCGACGCGGTGGCGTAGGACTCTTGCGAGGGGTCGAAGAAGACCAGATCATGCGCCGGGATGGTCAGGGTACCGGGGCGCTCGGGGATCATGAGGAAGGCGTAGCTGCGCGTTCCGCCAACGATGTCGCCGCGGCTGCGCTCGGTGGTGACCTTGGGGTCGTAGCTCCGAACGCTCGGCAACTCGGGCCACGGCCCCGGGTCGAGGAGTTCAATGTTGCCCTCGCCCGAGATCGTGTAGGTCAAGGTGAACGGGTCGCCTGGCTGGACCTCGTCGCGGTCAACTTTCGCCGAGATCTGGTAGCGCCCCACGTTGTTGGCGGAGAACCCAGCGGGCTGCCCCTGAGCCGGGAGCGGAAGAATCTCGATCGCGATCGGGTCGGAGAACCGACGCTTTCGGCGCGAGATGAGCAGCTCGGAGGCGCCGATGGTTGCGGTGCCGGACTGCTGCGGAAACAGAGCCCGGCGGATGCCTGGACGCACGCGAAACGGGCGGTCGCCGACCATCGTCGTGTAGACCTCGGGCAGCGGGATTTCCTCGGAGATGAACCCCTCGAAGGTGGGCGAGGTCCGCAGCGAGACATCGAGAAAACGCTGTGCCTCGTAGACGTCGAGCCGGAAGGTGACCTGCTCGCCAACGTAGGCCCGCTTCTTGTTGGTGCTGACCCACAAGAAGACGTCCTCGGTGGCGTCTGTGGGAGCCTCGACCGTGGGGTCTTCCAAAGGGGCACGTTCCCCGTCCGAGGCGATGACCTCGATGCTCACCGAGTTGGACGCGACCCGCTTCTTCCCGTCGGGGACGGTGAAGGCGATGTTGAAGGTTCCGACTTTTCTCGCGGTGAGCGGGCAGCTGACCCGCCGGGTGGTCGCTGTGGTCCGGCGACCGTTGACGATCTCGATCGAACGCGACGTTCCGCTCCCGCACTGGCCCACATCAAACGCGTCCGCGACCGACTGGGGGAGCTCCGGTGTGGGCAGGGACCCGCCGCCGCTGGAGCGAGACACGAGAAACTCCATCGTGATGACGTCACCGACAACCGCTTGGGTCTCATCCGCTTCCACGGTGGCGGTGAGGCCCTTGGCGAATGCGGTGGACGGCAACAACACGGCACACAGCGCGAAGAGCAACGAGACAGCGGCGCTTCGGACCATCACCAGTCCTTCTCCGGCTGTACGTAGC
>CAYGTG010000037.1:0-18245 GCA_964352485.1 uncultured Nannocystaceae bacterium
GGCGTAGAGGGTGACGTCGATGCCCGCGGACACGCCAAGCGCTCCCTCGTTCCGGACGATCGCCTGAATCTCGAACGCCTCATCGAGGCAGTTCTGGAAGTCGACCTGCAGATCGACCGCCAGGTTTGCAGCGTTGAAGACGCCCTCGCCCTGGAAGTTCTGGCGATAGTTGTTCAACCCTGGAACGGTCCAGTTGTCGTCCTCTTCGGCCGGGGTCAGCCCGCGCGAATCCGAGTTGGTGACGTGATAGGTGTGGGAGTTCCAGACCCGGCGGGTGCGAACCCAGGCGTCGGTGGGATCGCCGTACATGAAGATGCCGCGCCGTGGTTCGTAGTCCTCGAAGTCTTCACATCGCACATCCGCGTTGTTGTCGTTCGCGACCACCAGGATCTCGGAGTTTCCGTCACCGTCGGCGTCGACGACGATCGGGTACTCGTGAATCGTGGCGCTGGAGTTCATCACCTCGGAGATGATCTCTCCGGTCTCGCCGTTGAACACCCGCATGAAGCACTCGTCGGCGTACAGGACCTCCGCGACGCCGTCTCCTTGGAAGTCGAACACCGACGAACCGGTCGAGCGCGAGCTCTGGTCCTGGGTGGCCGCGGACCAGCGGACGTAGAGGTCGCCCGGTCCCGGAGGCAGGGCCCCGTCGGGCTGCGTGACCTCTTCGCCCTCTCGGTTGAGGTCGAAGACGACGTAGCCGCCCGCCCCCGCTGCGGCGAACTCGGGACGTCCGTCGCCATCGAAGTCGGCGATCGTCGGGGGTCCGCCTCGGTCCTCGTTCACGTCCACGATGATCTCGGGGAAGGGCAGCGGCTGCGTCCGTGCGGCATCGTTGCCCGCACAGTCACTCCCGTCGGGGTCAACCCCACACCACAGCGCTCCGGTCGCACCGTCGAGGACTCGCACCTCACCGCCGGCGACGAGGACGACCTCGGGGGTGCCGTTTTGGTCGAAGTCGGCGACGGCCGGGAAGCCATCGGCGCCGCCAGCATCCCAGAGCTCGGTGACCGTGACGGTCGGTGGCCCGGCGTTCTCGACCCAGTCGACCGACCACGCGTGCCGCCCGGAGATGATCTCCGGGTAGCCGTCGCCGGTCACATCGGCTGCGACCGAGATCGGACCGCGGTAGTTCGCCGGGCTTCCGAACGCGCCCCCGTCGCCGTCCTGGTTCCAGACCACCGTGCCGTCGTTGTCGATGAGCGAGGCGCCGTAGATGATCTCGGACGCGTCGTCGTCGTCGAAGTTGGCAAACGCTGGCGCGCCGTGACGGACGTAGATCGGCTCGGAGGAGCGCCACAAGCTCTGCCCCACGCCGTTGAACGCGTGCACGTAGCTTTGATTGAGCGTGGGGCTCGGCAGAGGACGGCCGGCGTAGATGATGTCGGGGAGGTCATTGCCATCCACATCGGCCACGCCGATCGTGGACCGCCCATAGGAACCGTAGACCTCGCACGCTTCGGATGCCTGGCAGTTCTGGGGCGCGTTGACGATTCTGAACTGCTCGTCGCCGGTCGTGCCGTCGAAGACGACGATGATCCCGGTCCGGTTTCCTTCGGTGCTTCCGGTGTTGCCGTTGCCGTCGCCGTCCTCGTCGTAGAAGGTGGTGTTGACGATGATCTCCGGCAGATCGTCGCCATCGATGTCCGCCACGACCGGGTTGCTGATGATCGCCTCCTCTTCCCAGGAGAACTCCAGCGTGAGCTCGATGTCCTGGAAGTCGGGGAAGACCTCGCACGTGAGCTCGTCGGGCTGGGTGAGGCACTGCCCCTCGGGCTCTTCGGGGTTGAGCGTGAGCTCGCAGAACTCGCCCTCGGGACAGTCGTAGGAATCCAGGCACGGCCCGCCAGGCGTGACGCATTCGTTCTCCAGACACACGTCGCCGCCGGGGCAGCAGACGTCGAGCGTGTCCCCGCACCGCACGCCACTGTCGCAGACGGGCAGACAGGCCTGAAGCACGCATTCTTCCGCCTCGGCGCAGCAGACACCGTCACAGTCGATCGTCTCGCAAGACTCGATCGGAGGGCCGGTGGTGGTCGAAGCATCCGCGACGGGCCCGGTGCTGGTGTCATCGCCGGAGGTCGAAGAGGTGTCATTCCCCGTCGGGTTGGTGGCCGTCGTGATCGGGCCGGAGGTTGCCGACGTATCGTCATCCTCGGCCCGCGGCTCGTCCGTACACCCAGCGAGGACCGCAGCAATGGACATCAACGGTATGGAGAAACCTAAACGAGACCGAAGCATAGATCCGGGAGTATAGCGTGCAGACCCCCCTGGGTCGCGAGTCGGAGTGACCCACGCCGCGTCCCGATTCTGGTCCGTCCGACGCCTGCGACAGCGCAGCTCGCGCTATGTCTTTCCCTTCCGCAGCGGGAGCGACAGCAGCGACAGCAGGCCAAAGTTGAGGATCATCGAAGCGCGGAATCCGAACACGAACAGCGTGATCATCACCGTCTCAGCCCCAAGCCATTGCAGCGCTCCGGCCCACCCAACGTCCTGAATTCCGAGGCCACCGGGGGTCACGGCCAAGAGCGCCGACAGCTGCGCCACCGAGAATGAGCCCACAACAGCAAACGTCGTCAACACCGCTCCGGCCGCCGCGCCCATTCCAATGAACTGCAGCAAAACCGTGGCGTATCGCCCCACCGAATGCAAGGCGACCCACGCGGCGGTCTGCGTCGTCACCTCGACCGGCTCGATGACCAGCGGGTTGCCACGAAGCTTCTTTATCCAGGCGTAGGTTCGCAGCAGGATGTTTGCGGTCGGCCCGATGAAGGGGACCGCCCCGACCGCGAAGCCCACCGTGATCGCAGCCAGCCAGAGCCAGCGATGCTCGACGAACGTCGCCGGACCCTCCAGCACCAAGAACAGCCACGCGAGCGTGGTGCACGGAAGGGCTGCATCGAGGACTCGCTCCAGCAGCACCGGCGTCACGAGGCGTCCCAGCCCCTGCTTGCTGCCCGCCGCACGCAACCCCATGCCCCGGCCGACAAACTCCATCAGCAGCATCGGAACGAACTGCCCGAAGAAGCGGGTGACCGCGATGTAGTGAAAGTAGGACCCGTACGGAAGCCGGGTCTCGGTCATCCGCTCGTTGAGCAGGCGCCACCGTGCGGCCGTGAACGCGGTGGCCAAGCTCGTGCCGAGAAAGCCGAGCCCAAAATAGGCCGGGTGGAATTCGAGGTGACTGCGCACCTCCCCCCAGTCCGGGCCGAGGAAGTACAGCAGCGCGGCCAGCAACAGCCCGCCCAGCGCGAGCCGACCGAGCGCGGAGAGCACCCGGCGCATGGCCGGACGCTCCGGGGCTACCGGAGCTTCGCGAGCACCATCGTCCACGGGAACACGACCGGCGTTTCGAGGACCTCGAAGCGCGTCCCGACGAACTCGAGAAAGCTCCGCCGGCCCCAGTGGTTGACGTGCTCGGGGTCGTTCCCCCAAGCCGCGAGGTGTTTACCGCGCATGAAGTTGAGTCCTCGGAAGAACGGCTCCCACGGGACCGAGAGCAGCAGCGGGCCCTTGGTGAGCCCTTCGAGGACCGGAAGCATCTGCGTCGGGTTCGGGATGTGCTCGAGGACCTCGAGCATCACGACGAGGTCGTAGGACTCGCCCGAGGCGCTGAGATCTCGCGCGTCCTCGACCCTGACCGTGGCGCGATCGCCCAGCCGTGCCGATGCGTCCGCGACAGCCTCCTGCGAGATGTCGATACCGGTCAGCTCCAGCGACGGCCGCGCCTGCGCGAGCACCTCGAGCATGTAGCCCTCCCCGCAGCCGACCTCGAGCACGGTCTTGGGTGCGACCTGGTCGACGAGCTGGACCGCGGCCTGCTTGAAGCGGTTCAGCAGCGCACGTTGCGCCGGGTTCTTGGATTCGTGCTTCTGCTTGTTGCCGTAGTTCGACATGGTGTCGTTTGCCGTCAGGGGCCCGGGGGCGTAGGCGGCGAAGGATAGCCGAAGCGGGAGGCCGGTAGTATAGTCCGCGCCCGAGTTTCCAGATGGCAAATAAGGCGGTCTCCGAGGGTGCAGAGCCCATTTCCTGGCTGGATCGACTGGTCACCAACGCGATGTCGTGGTTCGCGCTGACGGTTGCGATCGTGGTCGTGCCGGGCCTGACGTACTGGCAGGTCTCCAACGTTCACGAGATCGGCTACGTGAACACGAACCAGCTCGACGCAGATCTCCGCTACGACGTGGTCGAGGCGATGGGTCTGTCCGCCGGGGTCGGCCTGCTCGCCTACGGCTGCGTCTACCTGTACTTCCGGCGCACCGGCATCCAAGCGACGCTCGAAGAGGTCTTTCGCGGGCTCAACCGCTACACGTTCGTGCTTCTGGCCGTTCCGCTGCTCACCGCCGCCATGAGCCGCGGCATCGAGAACTCGCACCCGCTGTTCACGCTGACGCTGTTGATGGCGGCGACGGTGCTCATCACGGTGTTCCTGCACCGACTCCGGGCGCACAAAGCCCCCCTGGCAAACGGCGAGCCCAAGGCGATCCACTGGGCGTTCGTGTTCGGCGCGTTCGCCTTCTACGCTGGAATGATGTCGTACCTGGCGGTGCTCGATCACCGCAACATCGGCACGCACATCTTCGACCTTGGCATCTACGACAACATCTTCTGGAACACCGCGTTCGACGACTTCCTGGGCTGCTCCTACTGCAAGATGGAGAAGCATGTCAGCGCCCACTTCGATCCGATCATCTGGATCTTCTCGTGGGTGTACCGGCTGCGGCCGCAGGCGGAGACGCTGCTCTTCATCCAGTCGATCTGGCTCGCGACGACGGTCTTTCCGGTCTTCCTGATCGCCCAGCGCACCCTCAAGCAGCCTCGCCTCGCGGCGCTCATGACCTGGGCAGTGACGCTGTACCCGGCCCTGCACGGCGTCAACATGTTCGACTTCCACTCGCTGACGATGGCCGTGCCCACCATCGTGTGGATCATCTACTTCATCGACAGCAAGGCGAAGATCCGGCTGTGGCTGATGCTGGCGCTTCTGCTTGCGACCCGCGAGGACATGTCCCTACTGGCGTGCTTTTTGGGGGCCTACGCCGTCTTGCGGCGTCGCTACGTGACCGGGGTCGCCATGGTGCTGGTCTCGATGTCGTACCTGGCCTTCGTCAAGCTGATGATCATGCCTGACCCGGGCTTGCTGATGTCCGAGAAGGACACCTACGGCTATGCGTACTTCTTCAAGGAGATGATCCCGCACCAGGACGAGGGCGTTGCGGGGTTCGTGGTCTCACTGACCACCAACCCAACCTACGCGATGCAGGTCGTCACCCACGAAGATCGGGTCTTCTTCCTCTTGCTGCTGTTCCAACCGCTGCTCTTCCTGCCCCTTCTGGCGGGCAAGAAGCGGTTCATGATGATCTACGGGTTCCTGTTCCTGGGCCTCGCGACCCGGCGATACGTCTACAACCTGCACTTCCAGTACTCATCGGTCTTGTTCCCGATCTTGCTGGCCTCGACGCCAGCGGGCGCGATTGCAGTGGCCAAGAGCGGACTGCCTCGGCTGATCGGACTCGACCGCAGAAGAGTCCCGCACGTGCTGATGGTGGCGGTGCTGATCTCGACCGCGTTGGTCAGCGTGAAATACGGCGCGATGGTCCCCAACGACCACTTCCGGGCCGGTTGGAACCGGCTGTCCCGGAAGCTGGACACCGAGCGATACGAGTACCTCCAAGAGCTGGTCGCGCAGATACCGGGCGATGCGGTCGTCTGCGCAACGTCGAGCCTCGGACCCCACGTCTCCGCGCGAGACACCAGCCGCAAGTGGCCGGCCTGCAAGGAGTCGACGTACGCCCTGCTGATGACCGGCAACTTCAAGAAGAAGGACAAGAACCGCCTCAAGCGTCAGCTCCGACAAGGACGGCTGACGCTGATCGAGGAAGGCCACGGCATCGGGCTGTACGAGCGCGACCCCGACCAAGGACCCCGCCGCCCTGCCACGACCAAGTCCAGCAAGCCGGGCAGGAAGTCCCCAGGCAAGGACGGATCAAAACCGCCTGAGGACGAAGAACGAGACGGCGGCGAGACCGGCGAAGCCGAGAACCCACACCACCTCTCGCCCGAAGAGATCGACGCGCGAGAACGGGAAGACGAAGAAGAGGAGTAACGCTCCGTGGCCGCCAGGGCCGAGCTACTGCGTGTAGCCCAGGCCCTGCATCGCTTCGATCTCGCCCGCCGAGCGCTCGCGAGCGACGAACGAGGTCATCGTGCTCTCGTACTCGTCGAACATCTTCTTCATGCGCTTGAAATCCTTGGGACGCAGCGCGGAGACGTCGTTCGCCTCCATCGGGTCCGCCTTCAGGTCGTACAGCGCGTAGCGGTAGTCGCCCTTGATCTCCGGGTAGGCGACGAGCTTGTACTCGGCGGTCCGAACCGCCCGGGCCCGCGTGGACTCTGGCGACCAACGGTTGCGCGCCGCAAGCAGCTCCTCACGCGCCTCGTCGGGAATCGTCGACAAGGGTTGGATCAGCTTCGGATCCTTGTCGCGATCGAAGAAGAGAAACTCAGGCTCATCAGGTTTGACGGAAGCCGGCGTCCGAGTGGCCGGTGTTTTCGCGGTCGTGGGGGTGACAGGCTGCGCCGACTCCGATTCTTCGTGCGCAGTGGGGGCGTGCTCGGAGTCATCGGAGTCATCCGAATCATCCTCATCATGAGGATCGGGCGTACGCACGGTCGGCCGCACCCGGACAGCGCTACCGCGCTTCTCGGGCTCGAAGCACATCGAGTATCGCGGGCCGTTGTAGCAGTAGCGTGAGCGGTCCCGGCCCGAGACGAGGAAGTTGACGTTGTCGGCATTGAGCGCGCCTCCGGCTTCGGAAAGCGCCGCCGACCGCACGCGCTCGGGGTAGTCGAGCTCCGAGTTCCACCGCCACTGCAGCGACTGCCCTTCCATGTCCTTCGGGAGGTTCTCGGGCGCGATGCCGACAAGCTCCAGCAAGGTGGGCATGACGTCCTCGATGATCGCGACGCCACCGTCATACCGCCCGCTGGGAATCGTGGGGCCCGCGATGATGAGCGGGACCCGCAGCGAGCCGTCCGCGAGGCTCGGACCGTGCGCGAAATACATGCCGTCCTCGCCCATGTTCTCTCCGTGGTCGGAGGTGAGCACGACCAACGAATCGTCCCAGCGCTCGAGTTCCTGAAGCCCCTCGATGAGCCGGCCCACCTCTTGGTCGACGAATCCGATCTCCGCGTCGTAGAGCGCGGAGCATTCATCCAAGATCTCCTCCGCGATGCCGTTGGCGTTGCTGATCAGGTTCCCAAGCGAGAGCTCGTCGGCCTTGATCTGCGTCTGCATGGCCCGACACCGAGCCCCCCGGGGCTGGTCGGGGTATCTCTTCTTGGACGGGTTGTAGCGCCAGTGCGGATCGACGTAGTGGACCCACAAAAAGACCGGTGCCTGCGGATCGACCTTCGCCATCATCGCGAGCGCCTCGTCGGTCATGACGTCGGCGTCGTCGCGCTTGCGCTTCTGCTTGATGACCTTGTAGTCGAGGAAGTTGTCGAACCCGACCGCGAGGCCCTGCTTCGTGCCCGCCGCCGAGTTGGCGCTCAGCCCCAGGGTGACGTAGCCCTCGTTCGAGAGCACCTCGGCGAGCAGGCTGCCCTTGTCGACATCCACGCGCTCCCAGACCTCCCGCGAACCGTGCTCCTCTGGAGACAAGCCGGTGAGGAGAGATGCGAGCCCGGGGGTCGTTCGCGGCAGCGGCACCGTGGCGTTGGCAAAGATCACCCCGGCATCTCCCAGCGCATCCATGTTGGGGGTCCGCGCCGATGCGTAGCCGTACACGCCGATGCGATCGGCGCGTAGGGTGTCGATCGTGATCAGGATAATGTCCGGCTTGTCCGGCATCTCGTCGGAGAACGCCGGTTCAGGCTGCTCGACAACCGCCCCGACGTGGTCATCGCCTTCTGCGCGAGCGGTGTAGACCACAAAACTGACGACCGCTGCGCCGAGCACGATCTGAGAGACGGACCGGGCGGTGCCGCGCGAAGCCATCGGCGGAAGCTAGCCGATTCCAGGGGCGGTGACAACGCGGCACGCCCCTGGGCCCGGGTCTCGCTACCGCTGCCCGCACGATCGGGGTACGGTTAGGGCCTGAGCCTTTCAGGGGCTGCTGACTTGTCCTGGAGCACGACGACATGACCTTGATCTCACGGGATTCGACCCTCCGCCTCGCGCCCTTCGCGGCTGGCCTCTTCCTCCTCGGCGCGTGCGGTGGCGACGATGGAGCACCCGACCTCGTCGACGACGACGGCAGCGCCAGCACCGGCTCGGCCACCAGCGGCGTCGCCACGACCACCACAGACCCGACCTCCGAAGACGAATCCAGCTCGGGCTTCGTCCCGCTGTGCCAGCCCGACGCGCTTCGCTGCGCCAACGACGACAGCGCCGTCGAGGTCTGCGCCGCCACCGGCCTCGAGTGGGTCATCGACCTCGAGTGCGGCAGCAACTCCGTCTGCCAGCCCTGCGAAGACGGGGATGAGGACTGCACCGTCCCGACGTGCATCGGTCCATGCCAGCTGACGGAGAACGACCCGTCCTCGGCAGGGTGTGCGTTCGTGGTGAACCGATCCTTGCATCCGTACCAGGAGTCCGCGGACGGGCTCGTGCTCACGAACCCAAACGAGGAACTCTCGGCCGCGGTTCAGATCTTCGAGGTTCCTCTGGGCGTCCTCGATGAGGTCCTTGATGACCAGTTCAACCTGGCCCCGGGCGAGAGCCGTACGATTGAACTCGAAACAGATTTCGTCCCGGGGACAGGATCGAACTTCCGCACTGGAGGGATCTTCCGAGTGTATAGCGATGTTCCGATCATCGGGACCCAACATGCTCCGCTTCGATCAAACCGCGGAAACGAGTCGGCACTACTCCTGCCTGACCGCGTGCTCGGGAACGACTACGTTGCGATCTCGTACTCGAGCCTGGATACCTCGATCCGAGGTGCGAGCTATTTCGAACTCGTCGCGCTTCAAGACGACACTCGAATCGAATGGACGCCGCCTGTCGACACGGCAGGCAACGGCTTGCCGATTGATCCCGTGGCCGCCGGACAGACCGGTTCGCTCATACTCAACCGGTACGAGACGATACGTATCGTTCCCTCTCAGCTTGGCCTCGGCGTCGGTCCCGGAGAGAAGGGTTACACAGAGGCGTTCGAGCCGCTGGACATCTCCGGTACGGTCATCCACTCCGAGAACCCGGTCTGGGTGAGCGGCGGGAACCGCTTCTCTCGGGTCCCTCTGGACGAGCCAGGGCAGGGAGGCTCGGGCGACCAACTTCTTGAGGTGCTTTTTCCGCTGCAACACTGGGGCCAGACCTACGTGTTGCCCGCAGCTCCCATCCGGCCCTGGGGATTCGCCGCGCCCAATCCCGATTGGCAGGATTTTGAGGAGGCGAGCTACTATCGGATCTACGCCGGCGCAGCCGACACCACCGTCACGTCGGACCCGCCCAACTCGAACTTCCCCGTGACGTTGGAGAACGTGGGCGACTTCGTCGAGATCGAGACAGAGTCCGGCCTAAGCCTCGTCGTTGACGCGGACCGGCCATTCCTCCCGGTCCAGTACATTCGCTCAAGGAACCCCGTCAGTCAGAATGCCGTTGAGGGGCCACCCCAGACCGGTTACGGCGACCCTGCAATGGTTCAACTCGTTCCCACTGAGCAGTACTTGTCCCGATACGTGTTCGCGACCGGCGTCGACTTCTTTCACAACAGTATCGAGGTCATGCACCCCATCGAAGGTGGGGAGATCCGGATCATCTCCCAGGCTGGGAACATCACCCGCGTATGCAACGGCGGGGCCTGTGACTACGAGTTTGCACCCGTGGGTGCCGGCCACGAGTCCGCGCTGATTCCCCTTGAGGAAGGCACGTACGTCGCATCGAGCGACACACCGTTCGGCCTGATTCAGTACGGCTCCGCACTTCTGGATAGTTTCGACGGCGACGGCGTTCTGCAAGAGGGGGCGTGTGCAGCCGCGACGGCTCCAACACCCTCGGAACGGTTCTGCCCCTCGACCTACGCCTACCCGGGCGGGCTCAAGGCGGAAACAATCTTCATCCCGTAGGCTCACGGATGCGTTCCTGACCGCGGCGAGATCGTTTGCCGCTCGCGCGGACGTAGTCGGACGTCGTGTCCTCCTGCCGAAAGTTCACGCTGGGCGACGTCTACCCTCAGGTCTGTCCCAGGAAACGAGGCTGGCGACCACCTTCGACATCCTCTACCGGGATGTCGAGGATGCGGCGTTTGCGAAGCTCATGAGGCCATACAGGAGCCTACTCGCTGGTTGTGGTGGGAGCAGCCGGGTGCTAGCGTCCCACGCTCTCTGCCATGCCAAAATCTCGCTCGAATCGCGGCATCATCATCGGCGTGATCGCCGTCGCTCTAGCAGGGGTTGGAATTCTGGGCTGGCAGTCTTGCCGTACCGGATCTACCGCCGATGCCGTTGACGCGGCGACCTGCAACATCTGCGGCACCCATGCGAAATTCCAGGGATTCGCACGGCGACAGAACGCGGTCTGCCCGAACTGTCGGTCGAAGGAAAGGCATCGGCTTCTGATGCACTACCTCGAGCATGAGACCGACCTGTGGTCTGCGGACCTTGATGTACTGCACTTCTCACCGGATCGCGCTCAGAAAGAGGTGTTCCAAGAACTCAAGAACCTCAACTACGTGACGGCCGACTACATTCGTCCGGATGAGGATCTGAAGCTGGACCTCACGGCCCTGGAACAGCCGGATAGCTCCTGGGACGCCCTTATCATCTACCACATCCTTGAACATATCCCCGACGACAAAGCGGCCATGCGAGAGATGTACCGGGTCTTGCGACCCGGCGGCAGGGCGTTCGTCCAGGTACCGATCGAGAAGGGGCGGAGAAAGAACTACGAAGATCCGTCAATCACGACGGATGAGGGCCGGTCAAAGGCGTTCGGCCAAAAGGACCACGTGCGCAAATATGGTAGGCGGGGCTTCGCACGCAGACTGAAGGCGGCGGGTTTCGAGGTCGAGGTGGTCGACTACATATCTAAGCTTGAGCCGAAAACGGTCGAGGAACACCGGATGTCCGCGAGTTTCCAGCCGCCCCTGGACGAGAGTATCTGGGTGCTACACAAACCGTTGAAGGCCGATGCTACCGGCGTCGAGGCAGCTGCGAAGAAGCGAGTTGACCCGGCCGTCGCCCCGGTCGAAGAGGGAACGAAGTCGGGGAAAAACAGGGCCGGCGAGCCATCCGGAAGTCAGCCCGATGATGCCGGCACGGTTCGCGGGAAAGGACCTGCTGTTGCTCCGCAGCCCGACACCGACCTCAGCTCACAGTGAGATATGGCGAACAAGGAGCGTAGGCAGCTCGGGACGTGGTCAGGCGTCGGCCTCACGATGTCAGACATGGTCGGCGCCGGAGTGCTGACGACCGCCGGCTTCATGGCCCAGGATCTTTCGCCGCGCCTCATCCTCTTTGAGTGGTTCGTGGGAGGTCTCATCGCGCTCTCAGGGGCGCTTGCCTACGCCGCGCTCGTTCGACTCGTCCCCCGCTCAGGTGGTGAGTACCGCTACTTGTCCGAGTTGTTGCACCCGATCGTCGGCTACGTCGCCGGGTGGACTTCCCTGCTCGTAGGCTTCTCTGTGCCCGTAGCTCTCGCGGCCCTCGCAGCGGGTGCATTCGCGCAGGCGGTCATTCCCGGACTCGACCCGCGCTGGACAGCGTCGGCAATCATCCTCGTAATCACCGCCTCACACGCGGGGAACCTCCGGGCCTCACGGTGGACCCAAGACCTGCTCGCGTTGGTCAAGGGGGTTCTGATCGCCGTATTCGTCTTAATTGGGCTGAGCGTGGGCACCAACACGCTGCCTGAACCTGGTCCGGCCGTTGCCGCGGTGGGGTTCCCTATTGGTCCGTTCTTCACTTCTTTGATTTTCGTTTCCTTCTGCTACTCGGGTTGGAACGCTGCGACGTACGCGGCTGGAGAGTTCCAAAATCCGCGACGCGACGTCCCCCGTTCGATGCTCTTTGGCTGCACGGCGGTCATGGTGATCTACCTCTTGGTAAACTGGGTGTTCGTAACCAATCTCGACGCTGCTGACATGAGCGCATGGGTTACGGGCGACACGGGCCGGATCACACTCGCCCACCTCGTCATGCAGAATCTGTTGGGCGAGAACGCTGCGACGTTCATGTCCGCGATCGTCATAGTCGCGTTGGCATCGGCTATCAGCGCGATGATGCTGGTCGGGCCCCGGGTCTACGCGGCAATGGCTGACGACCGTTTCCTCCCGGGAGTGTTCGCGAGTCGATCCGGCATGCCACCACGCGGGTCCGTGGTTCTGCAGGGTACGCTCGCAACCGTCCTGGTCTTCATGTCGGGCTTCCGCGAACTCCTGAACAACGTGGGTTCAATCCTTGCGCTGGTGTCCGCTGCGGCGGTCCTCAGCCTCTATCGACGCGTCCATTGGACGCCTGACAACCGGCCAGGCATGCCTGCACTCGCTGGTGCAGCCATCTACGCCTTGATGTCAGCGTGGATGGTTTATTTCACGATGCAGTCGTCCGCAAGGGTCTCTTTGTTCGGCGCGATGATTCCCTCGCTCGCGCTATGGATGGCCGGGATCGTTTCGATTGCCCTGACTGCGTACGGCCTGACCCGCGCTTACCGAACTCACGCCGACGATGTCTAGCGACAGTGAGGTCGGCGTCCCCAACCCGACCGCTGTGCCTCCTCGCAACAGACTCGCCTTCTGGCTCGCCTTCGCAGCCGTCCTCGCTCTGAGCGCGTGGCTTCGCACCCCGGGCTTCACCCAGGGGGGCTTCGCCAACCATGACGTCGGCGGCATCCTCTACAACGGGATGCTGCTGGCGGCGGGGAAGCTGCCCTACGTCGACAGCGTGGAGTTCAAGGCGCCGGGTACGTTCTACTTGGCGTGGCTTCTGGCCGACGGCGGACGGGATATCGCGGCGTTTCAGATCTGGGCCAACGTTGCGGCGCTGGGCAGCCTTGCGATGGTCATGTTCGGAGCCCGCACGTTGTGGGGGCCCGTGCAGGGCATCCTCGCGGGGCTGGTGTACGGGGCCCACGATCTGGTCCTCGACACGATGGACGCGAACTATGTGACGTGGGCCCAGCTGCCCTCGGTCGCATCGGTGGTCATCGCGCTGGTGGCGTTCCGACACAAACGCCCCCCGCTGTGGCTGTTTGCCTTGGCCGGGGGGCTCGCCTGCATTGCGACGCTCTGCAAACGTCCCGCCGGTATTGCGCTGATCGTCGCGGTGGTCGTCGCCGTGCTCTCGGGGTTGCAGGCCGAAACTTCGCGGCGGCGGGTCGTGGCGGCGCGGCGGGTCGGTGCCGTGTTCGGCGGGGTGCTGCTGGCGGCGACCCCGATCTGCGTGCACTACCTCGTCGCCGGAGAGTTCGGCGCGCTGTGGCGGGGATTCGTGCTCAACGAGTGGGGATGGCGGTACGTCGCGCAAGGCTCGGCGATCGGGCTCGGACAGGCACCGCGTGAAGCTGCCTTTGCCTCCGCGAACTTTCTCGCCCTGCCCCTGGCGCTCGCGGCGTTCTCGTTGGGCGGCCTGGCCCATCGAAGAGACCGTCCGATCATCGTGCTGCTGTTGCTGTGGGCGGCGCTCGCTCTGGGCTCGGCCGCGCTCGGGTTTCGCTTCTACAAGGGGTATCACCTGGCGGCCGCGGCCCCGCTGAGCATCCTCGCGGCATCGAGCGCGGGGCTGTTTGGCCAACGAAGCCTGCGGCGGTGGTCAACCCGAGCCGTGGCGCTGCTTCCGGCGCTGCTGCTGCTCGGACGGCAAGGACTACTCATCGACGCCGAGCGGACCAACCGGATGCAGGCGCACGACCTCGGCGGGCGCGCGATCGCCAAACGGGTCACCGAGATGACCAAGCCCGGCGACACGATCTGGGTGTGGGGCTGGCACCTCTGGGACGTCTACGCCTTCACCGGGCACCTGTCGTCCACGCGCTTCTACAAGACGATGGAGCTCACGACTTCGGCCAACGATTCGACCTGGAGACACCCGCGCAGCCCGCTGCACTTCCGTGACGATCTCGCCGCAAGAGCGCTCATCGACGAGCTCTACGAATCCCCGCCCGATGTGATCGTGCTGGGCTCGGCGGTCCCGGTCCGAGAGTTCGCCGAGCTGCGGGGGTTCCTTCGCGCGCACTATCGACGCGATCGAAAAGTTCGCCTCAACCGGGTGCAGTTCTGGCAGCTGCGCCAGCCGAGGTAAGACATCGATCGCCCCGCTCAGCCGGCAGGCTTCAGTCCGATGGGGCACGCCACTCCGGTGCCGCCCAGTCCACAATAGCCGCCAGGGTTCTTCCCCAAGTATTGTTGGTGCTCCGGCTCGGCGTAGAAGAACGGCCCGGCCTCAGCCACCTCGGTGGTGATCGCCCGATGCCCAGCCCGGTCGAGCTCCGCCTGGTACAGCGCTCGGGACTGCGCGACGACCTCTGCCTGCGCCTTCCCCTCGGTGAAGATCGCCGAGCGGTACTGCGTCCCGACATCGTTGCCTTGCTGCATGCCTTGGGTCGGATCGTGTCCTTCCCAGAAGACGCGCAGCAGGTTCTCGAGCGAGACGTCTGCGGGGCGAAACGCGATCAACACGACCTCGGTGTGCCCAGTACTGCCGGAGCAAACCTCCCGGTACGTCGGGTTGGGCGTGAACCCGCCCGCATAGCCAACCGCGGTGGAATACACCCCGTCGGTCTGCCAGAACTTCCGCTCCGCGCCCCAGAAGCACCCCATCCCGACCACCAGCGTGCTCACGCCCTCGGGGAACGGTGCACGGATCCGGTTGCCGTTGACGAAGTGAACCTCCGGGATGTCGGGAATCGACTCCGCGCGGCCGGGCAAGGCGTCGCGGGCCGAGACGAGCGTGGGCTGCTTGCGCGAGAAGAACATCGCGGCGACTCTAGCAGCCCACGCGCCCCGTCCCAGCGGCGCCAGACCCGGCGCCTGACCCGGTTGCCGCCGCTTCGCGCCTTGGGCATGCTCCTCCAATGCGACTTGGCTGGTGGATGGCAGGCTCCCTGCTTCTAGGCGCCGGCTGCGGCGACGAAGGGCCCGTGGCTGCCGACACGGACGGCGGGTCCTCATCGACCCAGGCGCCCAGCACGGGACCCGATCCCACCACCGAGGCCGCGTCCTCCTCGTCATCGTCCTCGTCATCGTCCTCGTCCTCGTCTTCCTCCTCGAACGGAGAATCCACGGGCAGCACGACCACGGCCGCTGACACCTCGAGCTCGGGCGGTGCGCTCTCGACCCTGGATGTCGACGTCACCCTCTACCCCGAGCAACCCATGGTCGTCGACGTCACCCTCAGCGGCGACGCCGAACTCCCCGAGGACCTCACCCTCACCCACGATCTCGACGACGGCGTGCGCGTCGCCATCCTCGAGAACCCCGACGCACAGACCCGGACCTTCCGGGTTCGAGGCCTCTCGCCGCTCACAAAGCACGGACTCACCGCCGCGACCGAAGCGCTCTCCGTCCCCGTCTCGTTCACCACCGAAGCCCCCCTCCCCGGCTTCATCCCCAGCTTCGAGGTCACCGGCGAGAGCTCCGGCGAGCGCCCCTACCGGATGTTCGACCTGGTCCAGCTCCCGGTGACTTCAACGAGCAGCATCTTCGTGGTCGACCCCGCCGGCACCACTCGCTGGCACATGGGCTATCAGTCAAGAGAATCGTTCCCAGGGGGAATCGACGCCGTGACAACGACCAGCGATGGCACCGTCCACTTCGCGATGCAGAGCCGGTACATCGAGATCGATGAACTGGGGGCGGTCATCACGGATATCTCGGACGAAGACCTCGGAATCCTCGGCATGCACCACGAGGCGATGGTCCTCCCTTCGGGGAACATCGTCGTCCTGGCGTACTCCTTTGAGGAAGTCGACTACCCAGGCTTTCCGAACACCCTGGTCGCCGGCGATGTGATCGTCGAGTTCACGCCGCAAGGAGATGTGGTGTGGTCGTGGGATACCTTCGACCACCTTGACCCGATGCGGATCCTCGAGCCGATCGGCAGCTGGACCATCACGCACCCGCAGACCCAGGAGTCCGCGTACGACTGGACGCACGCAAACGGGGTCACGTACCAAGAAGACACCGACCAGTTCCTGCTCAGCCTGCGCCATCAGGATTGGCTGGTCGCCATCGATCGAGAGTCGAGCGAGGTCGAGTGGATTCTCGGCCCGGGCGGAGACTTCTCCCTGACCGCGGGACGCTGGTTCGCCCACCAACACTCCCCCCAGTGGCAGCCGGACGGCTCGTTGCTCCTGTACGACAACGCCGTGGAGGCGCCCTCTGGCTTGACCACCGACGCTCTCGCGCGGGCCGTTCGGTACGAACTCGACCTCGATGCATTCGCCGCCGCCCAGGCATGGGAACTCGACGAGCAGGACGTCTCGTCGCCGTTTGCTGGAGACGCCAACCTCCTGCCCGAGTCGGGTCACTACATGGTGCTGGACTCCACCGTCCTGACCGAAGAGGGGTTTCGTCCGAGGCTTCGCGAGGTCGACCCAGACGCCAGCCCGATGGTCCAGTGGACCTTGGATCTGCCGGCGCCCTACCTCGCGTACCGGACGTCAGCGTCAGACCTTCTCGTGGGCGAGGTGCCCTAGCAGGAAGGTGGACCAGCCGCCCCCGCTCAAAAACGCGCCAACACCACGGTCACGTTGTCTCGGCCGCCGGCCGCGTTTGCGGCCCCGACCAGAAGCTCGACCACGTCGCCGACGGGTCGCTCGCTCTGGGCGAGGTACCCCTCGATCGCGGAGTCGCCGATCATGTCGTACAGGCCGTCGCTGCAAAACAAGAGCTGGTCGTCGAGCCGCAGCTCCATCCGGTGCAGCTCGACGTCGAGCTCATCGGAGCTTCCGCCCATCGCGTTGACGAGCACGTGCGCCAAACGTGAGGACTTGGCCTCCTCTTCGCTCATCGCGTTGCCGTCGACGAGCTGCTGCGCGAGCGTGTGGTCCCGGGTCAAGCGGTGCAGCTTGTCGTCGCGATACAGGTACGCGCGGGAGTCCCCGACGTGCACCAAGAACATCTCAGGCCACGCCACGTAGCCCATCGTCAGCGTGGTGCCGAGGTCCGAATTGAGATTCTTGCGCCGCGCGACCCGGCGGATGCGGGCCTGCGCTTTTCCCATCGCGTCCCGCAAGCCGGTCTCGAGTTCGTCCATGCTGCAGTCGTTGCGGTTGAGCACCCACGGCATCGTCTCGAACGCGTAGTGGGCCATCGCGTCCACGGCGACGGCACTGGCCACCTCGCCTCCGCCATGGCCACCGATTCCGTCGGCGACGATGAACAGTCGGCCCTGCGGCGTATCGGTCAGGCGCGTCCCGGCCTCCGCCGGCAGCGAGGAATCCTCGACCAGCAACGCACGCTCCAAAGAGGCCACCAAGAAGTGGTCTTGATTGTCCGCTCGGACCTGCCCCTTGTGCGTCTTGCCGGCCACCGCTGCGATGACGGCCGGGTTGTTGTGGATCGCTGCCGCGTCCGCGAGCGAGCGCATCGGAGTCGACGACGCCGAGCGGAGGAGCTTCAGCGTCTTGAAGCGGCCGTCTGCCGTCGACTCGGCCGCAGGAATCGTGTCACCAGGCTTGGGGTCCTGAGGGTCGCTCACCCAACCTTGATCTCGTGTCGCGACGTTTTTTTCAAGCGACAGGGGCCTTGCGCCTGCCCCATGCCCCAGGCGAACGTCGGGCGATGCCGGCATGGACATTCATCCGACATGGTCAGAGCCTCGCAAACGCCCAGGGGTGGTTCGCAGGGCAACGCGACGCACCCCTGACACCCCTTGGACACCAACAAGCGGAGATGGCGGCGGAACAGGTGGCAGAGCGTGGCTTCGACCGCGCCCTGTGTTCCGACCTCTGTCGAGCCCACGACACCGCGCTGCGGGTTCTGCAGGGGCGCAGCATCCCACTTCAGGTCACCCCGATCCTTCGGGAGCGGAGCTGCGGAAGCTGGGAAGGCCGGCCCATCGTCGAACTCGAGGCACAGGGGGTCATGCATGAGTTCGCGGGCTGGACCCGCCGGCCCGGTGGTGGCGAGAGCCTTCGAGATGTCGCCCGGAGGGTCTGCCGCCTCTTCGCCGAGCTTCCGCCCCGCGATTCCACGCTCGTCGTCTCTCACGGCGCCCTCATGCGAGCCGTCCTCGGATGCCTCGACGATCTCCCCACCGATACGATCGGCCAGTGGGGTGCGAAGATCTGCGAGATCGTAGAG
>CAYGTG010000038.1:0-18235 GCA_964352485.1 uncultured Nannocystaceae bacterium
CGTACCGCGTCCGCAAGAAATGCGGAGGACGATGATCATTCGGCTACGTTGCGCCACTACCCTCTCAGGAGCTCTCCGCCTTGGCGTTCACGATCCCCATTTCCTCCATCGCCAGCACCCTTGCCGTCTCTTTCACGGTCGCCGCTGCACCGGAATCGGTGCCGGTGCAGGTGCCTCAGAAGCCTGCAGGGGAGGACGGCGCTCCGACTGAGCCCGAGGCCGCCCCAGAACCCGAGCCCTTCGAAGCGGCGACATCGCAGGGCTCTGGACCTCCCACTCTTCCCGATGCTCGGGGGTCGATCGCACCACCGGCACCACCCGCCGAAGCACCGGCGCCGGCCATGGAAGCACCTGCAGGGCCCGCGCCCACAGGACCCTCGCCGCTGCCTGCGGATGACTTGTTCGAGGAGACCGACGATGAGGTCCCCGCACCCGATGTGGACCGGCGGCTGCTTCGCCCCACCGACAAGCGTCGGTTCTTCTCGCTCTCGGCGGGGGTCGCGACTGGTTCCGGCGGATACCTCTCCTACTACGGCGGTGGTTCCGGCTTGGGGTTCGCCACGGAGATGGTGGTCGGTGCATACGGCAAGCGCCGGTCCAACCTCGGCGGAGCGTTCGTGATGCAGTACCGCAAGGGTACCTTCACCGAGATCAGCCTCGCCGGACGCTTCCGGGCCCGAAAGCGGTTGACCAAGGAATTCGCCCTGTACACCGTCTTCGACACGACGATGGGCGTGTCCGTCCCGCTCGCGCTCGCCGGCTACTTCTACCCCATGATTCCGTCGGCCCAGCTGGGGATTGGGTGGGGCCTGGAGACGATCCTTGCCGAGCGCGTCACGGTGGGACTGCGCCCGTTTGCCCCGAGCATTATCGCGCCGAACTTCTTCACCTTCCCCCCGGTCAGCCTGCGATGGGAGTTTGGGGTGAGCATGGGAATTGTCTGGTAGGCAGGCTTGCTTGCAGTGACACCCAGTGTCAAACTTGCAATATGCACGCGCTGGACGACGGTGGACTGAGCCCGGAATCGATCGACGCTGCGTTCGGCGAGATTCGCAAACACGACCTCGACTGGAGCGCCGGGCGTTGCTTTGCCTACGTGTTCAGCGCAGGCGAGGACGTGGGGGCGGTGGCCAAGCGAGCCTACACGGCGTTCATGACGGAAAATGCTCTGGACCCAACCTCGTTCCCCAGCCTGGTCCGGATGGAGAATGAGGTGGTGCAGATCGCCGCCGAGCTCGCGCACGGCGATGCGGCAGTCGGCAACTTCACCTCCGGCGGCACAGAGAGCATCTTGCTCGCCGTCAAGACGGCGCGGGATCATGGCCGGGCCGAACGAGGAATCGAGCGACCGAACCTCGTCGTCCCCGACTCGGTCCACCCCGCCTTTCACAAGGCGGCGCACTACTTCGGTCTGGACGTCACGTCCGTCCCCGTTCGCCAGGACTTCCGCGCCGACCCCAAAGCCATGGGCGCCGCGATCGACGAGAACACGGTCTTGGTCGTGGGGTCTGCACCTTCGTACGCCCAAGGCGTGATCGATCCGATTCCCGAGCTGGCGGCGGCCGCAGCCGAACGAGGCACGTTGATGCACGTCGACGCGTGCGTGGGCGGGTTCTTCCTGCCGTTCCTCGAGCAGGCTGGCCACGCCGTTCCTGCCTTCGACTTCCGTGTCCCGGGGGTGACGTCGATGTCGCTCGACCTCCACAAGCACGGTTACTGTCCCAAAGGGGCATCGGTCGTGATGTATGCCGACCCGGATTTGCGTCGACACCAGCTGTTCGCTCATACGCGTTGGGCGGGATACGGCATCACCAACGCCACCGTGCAGAGCAGCCGCGGAGGGGCGTCCGTCGCGGCTGCGTGGGCTGTCTTGCGCTACATCGGAGCCGAGCGCTACCGCAGGCTCCAGACCGAGGTTCGAGCGTGCGTGCTCGAGCTGTGCAAAGGGATCGACGCGATCGAGGGGCTGCACGTGCTCGGCGAACCGGACGGCAGCCTGCTCGCGTTCAGCTCCGACTCCCTCGATGTGTTCTCGCTCGTGGACGCGATGCGGGAGCGGAAGTGGTACATCCAGCCCCAGTTTGGGCACGATCACGTGCCCAAATCGGTCCACCTCACGGTCACGCCGATCAACGTGCCGCATCGAGATGCCTTCCTGGCCGACCTCGCCACGTGCACCCGTGCCCTGAAAGTGGCCGCTCCACAGGACACTCCCACGACCGACCCGATGGCCGCTATGGCCGCGGCGTTCGTCTCCGGACAGATGTCGATCCCCGACGCGGTTTCCGCGATAGGTGCCGACCCTGCCCAAACGGCAGGGGAATCAGCAGCGATCAACCGTGTGTTGGATGCGCTTCCGTCCGAGCATGCAGAGGCGGTTTTGCGGGAGTATTTCCACCAAATGTACGCGAGCCGCTGACAGACCCCGCATTGTCGGGGTTTGGGGTCCTCGCTCCGCCATTAGCGCCCATTGCGCTCGGGCGTCATTCGAGCCCTAGCCATATGTTGGGCGGCGATCTGGAGCCCCGCTTGTGGGATGATGCGGCGGAGGATTGAGGAGGACACCGAACACAACGTGATCGGCTCATCGCACAAGATTTGCCCGCAGTGTGGCGGTCGTTCGATTGTGGATTCGCTCTTCTGCTCGCACTGCGGTCAGGACATCGGGCACGTCGAAGCGCAAGCCGGCGATCCCTACGAGGGACTGATCCTCGCAGACAAGTACGTCATCGAAGATCTCATCGGCGAAGGCGCCATGGGTCGGGTGTACGAAGCGCGGCAGCTCACCCTCGGGAAGACCTTTGCGGCGAAGATCCTCGCTCCGCATCTTCTCAACGACGAGGCCAGCCACGCTCGGTTCGCGAGTGAAGCCCACAACGCCGCGAGCTTGAACCATCCGAACTGCGTCTCGACCGTTGACTACGGACAGACCCCAGACGGCATCACGTACATCGTGATGGAGTTCATCAAGGGGGACACGCTCGAGCACATCATCACGCGCGACTACCCGCTGGCCCGTGAACGCATCGTCGACATCACGCTGCAACTCCTTGCGGCGCTTGCCGAAGCCCACGGACTACTCATCCTGCACCGCGACCTCAAGCCCGAGAACATCCTCGTGCAGCAGCTGCGCACGCATGGTGAGCTCGCCAAGGTCCTCGACTTCGGGATCGCGAAGTTGATGGAGGACCAGGCGGAAGCGGGAACCGGTCTGACAAGCCAGGGCATGGTCTGCGGCACGCCCGAGTACATGTCGCCCGAGCAGGCGCGCGGACACAAGCTCGACCAGCGCTCCGACCTCTATGCGGTTGGCTGCATCATGTATCAGATGCTCACCGGACGGCCGCCGTTCGAGAGCGCCTCGGCCGTGGACGTGCTGCACAAGCACCTCCACGACGACCCGATCCCGCCCAGCCAACTGCTCGGGTCTCAGCCGGATCCCCTCGAGGCCGTCTGTCTCAAGGCGCTCGAGAAAGACGCGAACAATCGCTACAGCTCCGCGACGGAGTTTCGCGAGGAGTTGATCGCCGCGACGAGTGCCGAGCTGTCCGGAACCATCATCTGCCCCACGTGTGGAGCAGGCATGCGCGAGGAGCATCGCTTCTGCCCCGGCTGCGGTTCGGCAGCACCGCCTGTTTCGGGCGCGACGGGCCGCAGCGGGCGGCGGCACCGCAGCACCCGGGGCTCGGGTCTGACCTTGCCGCGCATGGGCGAACCGACCGCCGAGGTCGTCGTTCGCAATTTCCCGCTTCCGCTCTCGGGTCGCGACCACGTCATGCAACGGGCCCGGACGCTGCTGACGAGCCCGCAAGCCGGGGTTCGGGTCCGGTTCCTGGCAGGACCCCGCGGCATCGGCAAGACGCGGCTCGGCGATGAGATCGCCTCTCTGGCCGAGTCGCTGGGGTGGCGCTCCTACTATGTCGGAGCCGATCCCTCGGGCGCCCAAAGCCCGCTGTGGCCGGTTCAAAACATGGTCTCGTTGCTGCTGGGCCTCGAGCCCTCATCGGTCTCCACCCAGGATCTCGGCCGCGTCGCCAACCTCACGGGCATGTCCTTCGAGGTGCTTCCAGGGCTGGCCGAGCTCTTCCAGCTGCAGGGTCCGGCCAACGACCTCGAGGTGGGGGTCCGCAGGCGCGAGTGCTTCTCCAGTGCCGTGCAGGCGATGATGGCGGGCGGCCGCGGCCAGCCGCTGCTGCTGATCTTTGACGACGTCGACACCTTCGACACCCCCTCGCGCGAGATCCTCGGACGAATCGCGGCCGCGCAGGCGCAGAACCCGGTGTTCGTGCTGTGCACCAGCGCCGAACCCAATGTCGAGTGGCTCGGCGGAACCATCGAGCAACTCGATGCGCTCACACCGGAGGAGGTCGAAACGCTCGGGCGCCAGGTGACGATGGAGGTCAATCCGCAGTCTGAGCTGCCCGAGGCCTTGGCCAAGGTTGCCCCGCTCACGCCGCTCAAGCTCGAGTGCCACCTCCGGCTGCTCGCCGGGGGAATCCAAGCTCCAGGCACCGCCACCGATCGAGAGCTTCTGCGCACCCGCTTTGGTGAGCTGGGCGCCACGGCTCGCAACGTGCTCGAGTGCGGCTCGGTGCTGGGCGAGCGATTCCTGGAGAACGATCTCGTCGACATCCTCGAAGCGGACGGCAAGGACGGCCGTGCACCCGACCTCGACGAGGCGCTGAGGTATCTACATGTCGGGGGGATGCTGCTGATCATCGGCAACGGCGAGCGCGCATTCTCTCAGGGCCTGCTGCACGACCTGGTCTACGCGAGCATTCCCGAACCGCGCCGACGCAAGCTCCACGGGCTCGCGGCCACCACCTCTCGAGTCGCCCGAGCCTCGCAGACCGTCCGCGCCTTGCACTACCTCCGAGCGGCCCACGCGACCGCGTATGCAGAGCTTGCCGAGGCGGGCAAGCGCGCCGAACGTGCATTTGACGACCCCGCCTCCGCCGAGTTTCTTCGCGCTTCGCTTCGACTCCTCGACGAACAGGGTGAACGAGACTCTGCGTTGGAGACCGAGCTGTGCGTGATGGCAGCCCGCGTCATGCGAGCCACCGGACCGACCCAAGAGGCGATCAATCTGATCGAAGCCCGCCTCTCGCTCGGCGGATTCCAACCCGCCGAGGAAGCCAAGATCAAGACCGGGCTCGGACAGGCGTATGCACGCCTCGGTGACAGCGCCACCGCACTCGAGACGCTCAAGCGCGCGTTGGGGCCGGCCATGGCCGCCGGCGACCGCAAGATCATGGCGGATACGTACGAAGAACTCGGCCGTACCTATGCCCAGGGCGGAGACTTCAAGCGCGCGCTCACCGAGCTCCGCGAAGGGCTCGACATGTTCACCCTGGGCGAGGGTCCCAAGACCCAGCTCGACTTTCCCGTGTGGCGGTACCTGCTGCGGATGTGCGACTACAGTCGGCACGGCGGGTCGCTCTCCGAAGCCCGCAGCTGGTGCGAGCACGCGCTGTCCCACGCAGAGCGTTCCAGCGACCGCCTGGGCATCCTGCGCTGCCATGCCCACATGGCGTGGGTGTTGCGAGACCTCAATCAGCTCGCGCTGGCCGAACAGCACCTCGCGCGCGCGCTGGACGAAGCCCGCCACTTTGGCGATCGGCTCACCACCGCCCAGCTGCTGATCGAGCGCGCCCGGGCCCGTGCCGCTCGCGGCCGACTCGAGGACGCTCGCCGCCGCTGCGAAGAAGCGCTTCGGCTCGCCCAGGGCATTCAGTGGGCGGCGGGCATCGAGCACGCAGAGCGAGCCATCGCGATGCTCTCGCGCAACGAAGATCCCCCTCCGACCTCCCCCTCAGAGCACTCTGGGCGCTTCCTCGCGCAGGGTTGAGGCGCTTCGGTTCGAGGTTCGGTACCGGGCGAAGGCGGAGCTAAGTCACAGCCGTTTCGGCGGCCGGGCGCGCCGGGCTCGGCGCCCGATGCCCGCGTGGTGGGTTTCTCCCGGGCCTGATACGGTTCGCGCGTTCGAGGCCCGACCATGCTCTGGTACTTCCCGACGCAACTCCTGCTCGCGGCCAGCGTTGGCTTGGCCGCCCCTGCGAACGCCGAAGCGCCGAAGGCGACGACCGCCGCAGCGCCCTCTGGCACCGTCAAGACCACCGGTTCCGCCCTCGGCGTGGAACTGACGGTCGAGTCGTTCACACTCGACAATGGCCTGCGGGTCTACGTCGTCGAGGACCATTCGGTCCCGGCATTTTCGATGCACACCGCCTTCGAGGTGGGCTCCCAGGACGAGGAAGACGGCCGCAGCGGGTTCGCACACCTCTTCGAGCACATGATGTTCAAGGGCAGCGAGAACGTACCCGACGGCGGCTACTTCAAGAACGTCTTGGGCGTTGGCGGGGTGATGAACGCGTTCACGAGCGCCGACGTCACGCAGTACTTCGCGGTCTTGCCCAGCCACTACCTGGACATGATCCTGTGGCTGGAGAGCGATCGCCTTCGCTCGCTGGTCATCACCGACGAGAACTTCGAGAACCAGCGCAGCGCCGTCAAAGAGGAGCGGGCGATGCGGTACGAGAACCAGCCCTACGCGCAGGCTCTTGCCCAGTTCCGCACCTCGCTGTGGGAGGGGACCGGCTACGGACACACCACGATCGGTTCCCAGGCCGACCTGACCGCCGCGGGAACGGCCGACGTGCAGGCCTTCTTCGACAAGTACTACGTGCCGAACAACGCCGTCATCACCATCGTGGGTGACGTCGAGGTCGCCACGGTGAAGGCGAAGATCGAGAAGTTCTACGGGGACATCCCCAAGGGTGAAGCTCGGGCGGACCGCAAGAATGCCGACCACACTCAAAAGAAGGTCGTAGAGCGGACCGAGGACCCCCACGCACAGCAACCCCTGTACGTCGTGGGCTGGAAGACCATCCCCTACGATCACCCCGATCGCCCGGCCCTCGAGCTGCTCATGAGCATGCTCCTGCGCGGTGAGTCGGCCCGCATCACCAAGGTCCTCACCGACGACAAGAAGATGGTCGTCGCCGCGCTGCCGATGCGCACCGCGGGTGGACGCAACGCTGGCAGCGAGATGGCTGGCTTCATTCCGCTGCCGGGCAACGCATTCGCAGACATCCAGGCCGTCGTTCGAGAAGAAATCGAGAAGGTCAAGAAGCGGGGCGTCAGCAGCCGCGACCTGACCAAGGCCAAGAACCGAGCCACCGTCAACACCGTTGGCGCACTCGCCACGAACAACGGCCGTGCCTTCCAAATCGTGCAGGGCGCCTTGTTCCACGACGACCCCCTCTTTGTTCTTCGCGACTTGGAGCTGACGCAAGCTGTCACCTCCAAGGACATCAAGCGTGTCGCCAACACCTATCTGGGCGATGACTGGTTCACGCTCGAGATCGTGCCCCAGCCCTAAAGGACTCCGGACCATGCGCACTTCCATCGTATCGCTGTCGTCCATCGCGCTTGCGCTCTGCTTGGGTACAGGCTGCAAGGCGCAGACCTCCACCGAGACCCCGGCACCCACCCCGGCGCCTCAGCCGGAGCCTCAGCCTCAGCCAGAGCCGGAGCCAGAGCCCGTCGCCGAGCGCGTGTACCCTGCGCCTCCTGGCCCTGGTGCCCCACAGCCCGTCGACTTCCCCTCCGCGGTTCAGTTCCAGCTCGACAACGGCCTCACCGTCTACATCGTCGAGAACCACGAGGTCCCGATCGTCTCAAGCACGCTGGTCGTTCGCGCCGGGAGCATGGACAACCCCATCGTCGCCGGCATCACGGCGGACATGCTCGGAGAAGGAACACGAGCCCGGAGCAAGGCCAAGATCGATGAAGCCATCGAGTTCGTTGGCGGCACGCTTGGCGAGAGCGCCGGCGTGCACAACAGCTTCGTGTTCACACGAACGCTGGACAAGGACCTCAAGCTGGGTCTCACGCTGCTCTCCGACGAGGTCATGAACCCGCTGTTCCCCGAGGAAGCCCTCGAGAAACAAAAGCAGCAGATCAAGACCGGCCTCAGCATGAACGCGGGCAACCCCGGCTACCTCGCGAGCGTGCTCTTCGACCACGTCGCGTATCCCGAGGGACACCCATACGGCGAGCTCCCTCCCTCCGCGGAGGACGTGGATGCGATCTCGGTCGCCGATCTTCGCGAATTCCACGAGACGTTCTACCGGGCCAACAACTCGTTCCTGGTCCTGTCGGGCGACATCACGGTCGCAGAAGCCAAGCCCCTGGTGAAGCGCACGCTGGGACGGTGGAAGTCCACCACCAAGAGGCAGCTTCCGGCGAACCCGCTCAACAAGTTCAAGGACTACGCGGTCCCCAACGAGCTTGTCGTTCACCTGGTCGATCGACCCGGCTCGGCCCAGGCCGAGATCACCATCGGCAACCTCGCCATCGCCAGGAACCATCCAGACTGGGCCCCGCTCCAGCTGGCCAACTCCATCCTGGGAGGAAGCGCCACCGGACGGCTCTTCCTCGACGTCCGCGAGGAGAAGGGCCTGGCCTACAACGTGTCGTCCTCCCTGGACGAAGCGCAGGCACCGGGGACCTTCTACATCAACACCCGCACCCGCAACGCGTCCACCGCTGAGATGCTGGCCGCGCTCTTCGGGCATCTGAGCCGCATGCGCAAAGAGCTGCCAACCGACGCCGAAGTGGCGAGCGCCAAGGCGCGCATCGTGGGGCAGTTCCCGCTGGAGCTGGAGACGGCCGAGCAGATCGCCTCAAAGATTCGAGCTGCCCTCACATACGGGCTGCCCACCGATTACTGGAAGGGCTACCGCGACTCGATCTCGGCCGTGACCGCCCAGCAGGTCCAGGATACGGCGAAAAAATACATGCACCCGATCCCCCACGTCGTGATCGTGGGCGAGGCGGCGGCCATCGAAGGGCAGATTCGAGAAGTCCTGCCCAAGGCAACGATCAAGATGTACGGCACCGACCTTCAGCCCAAGGGCTGATTCGTCTCGAAGCACGAGCCCCTCACGCTTCGGTGTGGGGGGCCTTTTTGCGTCGAGAGACTCAGATGCGAATCGTGACCTTCGCGTAGGGCTCTGCCACGAAGACCCGCTTCTCACCGTTGATGCGCAGGTAGAGCAGCCCCGATACCGGAGCCGTGAACTCTGTTCGGTCGCCCGTGGGGATGCCGAACTCTTCTTGGAGTTCTTCTCCTTCCACGACGACGTCGACGTACGCAGCCTGGGTGTTGTGCAGGACGATGACCGGCTCCGGGTCTGCCCGGAACTCGACCAGCGGAGGATAGGCGACGGAAAGCTCGCGATCCATGCGGGCCAGCTCCGTCCCCAACCATGGGGCAATGAAGAGCTGGTCCTTGTCGGAGGCAGCCAGTGCCGTCTTCACCCAGGCTAGCTCGGCCTTGGCTTCAGCATATCGGTGGATTCGGTCCCCAGGATACATCACCAGCGCCTTTGCACTGAGCGCAGCCTTGCGTTCCCTTTTCGACAGCCCCTCGAACGGAGTCTTCGCGAGCACCATCGCGGCGACGAGGTGGCCTTCGGGGACACTTCCGTATTCCGACTGCACCTCGGCGAGGGCGGTTCGAGCCGCATCGACCTGGCCGAGCTCGACGAGTTCACGGACCTTGAGCGCCGCAACGATCCCCTGCGTGGTCTTGAGCCCATAGGTTCCTTCGGGAACGGTACTGAGCGACTGGAGCGCCTTCGCCGATCCGACAGACTCGGAGATCGCGATGACGCGCTGTAGCTTGAGCGACCAATCGTCCGGGCGAATCTCGATCGCCTTTTTGAAGGCCCAGTCCGCGTTGTTGCTCTTGCCCTCGTTGAGCAGCGCAGTGCCGCGATTGGCGTAGATGCGAGCCACGCGACTGTTGACCTCATCCACCTGCTTGGCGCTGAGCGCCTCTCCATCCTCTTGAGAGAGCATCGACTCATAGCGCGCGAGCGCCAGCTCTCCGTCGACCTTCTCGAGCAGATGGTCGGCGACGCGGAGCTCCATCGCGAACAGCGGCGGCTGTGACTCGTTGGCCAGGGCAAGGGCGCGCACCTGATCCGCTCTTGGAACATCGCCTCCGTCGATCGCATGCGTGAACAGCTGCTCGCGCAGCGTGACGAAGTTTCCCGTCGCGTTGGCGTCGGCTTCGATCATCATCGGCACCGACCGCTGCAGCGCTGCGACAGACTCGGCATGCGCTCCAAGTGCGATGTGTGCTTGGACGATGGAGAGCGCTACCGCGGGCTGGGGGCGAACCTCTTGTGCCTGGGTATAGAGGGTCAACGCCTCTTGCCACTGCCCCGCCTTGGCGGCCCTATCGGCTTCCTCGAGCAACAACACCAGCTCGAGGCGATTGCACGTGGGGCATTCGCCCGACTTGCGGGCGCCGTCGATCGTAAGCCGGGCGTCCTTGATCCGCCCGTCGTCTCGCAGCAGCCGGATCAAGCCTGTGAGCGCCGGCGCAAATACGGGGTCGACCAGCAGGGCCTGTCGGTATTCCCGCTCGGCCTCCGGCTTGTTCGACGCCCCGGCCGCGGCGGCTCGGTCGACGTACATCTGCGCGAGTTCTTCGCGTGCGGTGTCCTGCAGCTTCGGCTCCGCCATCGCTTCCTCGTAGAGCGAGCGGGCCTCGTCGTACTCACCGATGTTCCGGGCGTCGCGCGCCTTGTCGATCGTGGTCGCGCAACCACCCAGGAGAAGGGCGAGCAGCACCGGAATCGTCCGCATTCCGCAGGGATAGCGCAGGCGCACGGGGTCTGACAACGTCACCGGGCCGGCATTCCCAGACTTGCGCGTCAGCCGCGCACGAGATCGACACCTCGGAGGAACCTCGCCAGCGCGAGCCAGTGATCCGAGCGCGGTGGCGGGCAGTCGTTGTGGCCCGCCGCATACAGGTGCAGCTGAGAATCAGGGGCGGCCGCGGCCAACCGGTGGGCGTGCTCCACCGGGATTAACAGGTCGTCGGTCCCGTGCACGATGAACGTGGGCGCGCGCACGTCGCGAAGCGCGGTCTCGTTGTCAAACTGGTCAGGGACGAGGATGCGCGGGACGCCGAAGCGCTTGGCCACGTCGCCGACGCTGGTGAACGTGGACCACAGGACGATCGCGGTGGGGCGAACGTCCCCAGCCAACCCGCAGACCACTCCGCCTCCGATCGAGCGGCCATGCAGCACGAGACGATCGGCATCGACGTCGGGCCGGCGGCGGACTCGGTCCAAGAACCAGCGGAAGTCTGCCCCGATCGTGCGTGCGCTCGGCCAGCCCACACTTCGCCCATAGCCTCGATACTCGGGAAGCAACACGCTGATGCCCATCTCCAGGTACGGGGCAAGCATGTCTGGCCAGTGCTCGATCAGCTCGCCGTTGCCGTGGGCGAACAGCACAACCGGGCGTGGACCTTCGCCCGGAGCCCGCATGAACCAAGCCTCGACCTCCCCCCACCCCACGGGACGCGTGAGTCGCTCCACCCCGTCGAAGTGTCGCAAAGCGTCAGGTTCGGCCCGCAGCGTGTGCCGGGGGAAGAGAATCCGTCGACGGAGGCCGAACACGCCCGATGAATCTACCAGCCGCCGCCGAGAACAAGACACCAACCGGCGTCAGAAAAAGATCGGGGCCCCCTGTAATCTCAGCCGCGCTCGGGTGACGCACGGATTGGATGGGATGGCTGAATCTCTCGAATCGTTGTCCACCGCCGATTGTGGGCGGCTTGTTCATTCTCGGTGCCTGCTACACCGGGCCCGATGCCGCAGGGGCAGAGACCGACGGCGCGACCGACTCGTCCGCTGCGACGGAGGGCTCCGCCGAGACCGAGAACGGAGGATCAGGCGACTCTGGAGGTCCGGGGTCCGATGCGGAGCCGAGCTGCGGCACGCTCCCGACGGTCATCAGCCGGCCGATGCGGCGCCTGACTCCGAGGCAGTACCAAAACACGATGCGAGACCTCCTTGGGGACGCCGAATTCGACGCGCCGTACGACGACGTGGAGGCGATCATCACCGAAGACGGGGTCCGCGAGTTTCGGGCGGGAGCTGAACTCGCCCTCGAGCACGTCGAGCGCTGGTCCCCTGACCTCGTGCCCTGTGACATTCGCGGAGCCGCCGACGCGAGCTGTGCACCCGCCGTCCTCGACACCTTCGCCGCTCGGGCGTTTCGGCGACCACTCTCCGAGCAGGAGCGGACCTGGTTGCTCGACATTTATTCGGACGCGGAGTCCGATGGCGGATTTCAAAGCGGCATGGAAGCGCTGCTCGGGTCCATCCTTCAGGCCCCAGCCTTCGTCTACGTGATCGAGACGGGAACCCCCCTCGAGGCGGACCCATCGTATCTCGCCCTCGATGGATACGCGCTCGCGAGCCGCTTGTCGTACTTCCTGTGGGACACGATGCCAGACGACGCACTCTTCGATGCCGCCGCATCCGGAGCGCTGGCGACTCCGGACGGAATCCAGGCGGAGGTCGCACGCATGCTTTCCGACGCACGCAGTCAGGACAAGCTCGCCGACGTCTCGCAGTCGTGGTTCCATCTCGACGGCACGCAAGAAAAGCCCGGGCTCTTCGACATCGACAAGGATGCCGACCTGTTTCCGGAGTTCTCGTTCTCGCTGGCGTTCGAGATGCAGCGCGAGTTCGACGCGTTGATCGAGCGGACGCTGTTTGAGCGCGGCGATTTCGCGGCCCTGTTCTCCTCCCGCGATGCCTACGTCAACGCGTCGCTGGCCGAGCTCTACGGCGTCCCTGGGCCCGTGGACGACAGCTGGCAGTGGGTCGAGCTGGACGAAGACCAGCGCGCCGGCGTGCTCACCCGGGCCGCGTTTCTATCAACCTATGCATCCTCGGATGTGCAGTCGCCCATCCGGCGCGGAGTCTTCGTCTTCGAGAACTTGCTCTGCGGCGAGCTCGGAGACCCCCCTCCCAACGCCAGCGACGTGCCCGTGGATGGTACGACGCCCGATGGCGGCCAGGTCACGGTCCGCGAAGAGGTCGAGCTGGTGACCGGGGGGGCCGACTGCAGCGGCTGCCACGTCATCATCAACAACATCGGCTTCACGTTCGAGCACTACGATGCGCTTGGTCGATGGCAGGAGACCGAGCTCGTCTCCGGACTCGACATCGAGACCTCCGGAGCGCTCTTTGGGTCCGATGTCGACGGCCCGCTGGACGACGCCGTAGACCTTTCGCAGCGCCTCGCGCAGAGCGAACGACTTCAGTCCTGTTTCGCGGAACGATGGTTTACCGAGGCGTTGGGCTCAGCACTGGACGAATCGGAATCGTGCTCGATGGATCAGGCGGTCGAGCGCTTCGCCAAAAATGGAAACGTCCACGACCTTCTCGCCGCCATCGCGTCGAGCGACACGTTCCGATTCATCAAGCTCGAAGCAGGAGGAGAGTGATCATGTCATCGTTGAAGAAGCACTCTGGACGTCGCGGATTTCTTCGAACTGCAGTGGGGACGGCGATCGCCCTGCCCGCCCTGGAGTTCACCCACGACAAGGCCTGGGCGGGCGGAAGCGGCCCCAACCTCCGCTTCCTGACCGTGTTCAGCCACGGCGGCACGATCAGCAACCAAGACAAGACCAGCAAACACGACGGAACCGGCGCAGCCCAGGGCGAGGACCTGTGGCGCCCGTCAGACCCAACCTCTCCCGTGCTGACGCTCGGCCAAATTCATGAGCCGCTGCAACCGTGGGTGGACAAGCTCACCTTGCTGGAGAGCATCGACAACAAGACCGGCATCGCCCAAGGACAGTACGGCGGAGGGCACGGCTTCAGCAACGTCACCGCCTTGACCGCGGCCAACGTCGAGTTCCACGGAAGCGGTCCCGTCGCGGGCGGGCCCAGCATCGATGAGGTCCTCGCTCAGCGGCTCGCCGTGACCCAGCCGGTTCCCTTTGAGCGCATGCACTTGATGCTTGCCGGCCACAACTACGGCTCCCCCTACTTCCGAGACGCAAACCAGCGCGTCGCTGGGGAGCGCAACCCTGGGGCAGCGTTCTCCACGTTCTTCGACGGCGTCAGTGGAAACGCCCCGGACCCGGAAACGCTGCGGCGCAACGGCGTGCGACGCAGCATGTTGAGCGGTCTGCAGGACGAGTACGCACGCGTCAGGATGTCGGTGAGCGCGCAAGACAGCCACACCATCGAGGCCCACCTCGACCACCTGGCGTCGTTGGAAGCGCAGCTGGACAACACGATCGTCTGCGAGCCACCGAGCGGTATCCCGGGGAACGAGGGACACACCACCGAGGTCGCGGATCTGCACGCGCAACTCATCGTGGCGGCGTTGCGTTGCGGTCTCACGAACGTGGCCAACCTCGAGATCGGCGACTTCATCACCCCTTGGACCGCGATCGGAAACCCTACCGGAGTCGACCTGGGCCATGCACTTCACCACCTCTCCAGAGACGTCGGAGCGAGTGGGCCTCGTGCTGCGGACCACGCAGCCTGGCGCGAAGAAATGCTGCAGAATCGCCAGTGGCGGATGGGCGTCGTCGCAAAGATCCTCGAGGGCCTCGACGACCCAAACTTCCTCGAAGGCGACAACACGCTCCTGGACAACAGCCTGATGCTGATGACGAGCGAGTTTTCCGCGGGCGCGAAACACCTCGCATTCAACCAGCCCGTTCTCCTCGCCGGCAGAGCCGGAGGGCAGCTGCAGGGCGGCCAATACATCGACTACAACAAGTTTGCGGCCTCCGATCCGTACACCCGGCAGTATGAGAGCGACGAAAGCACGCACAACCTGTTCGTCTCCATCCTTCAGATGTTTGGCGAGGCCGACACCTCGTTCGGCAGCAACGACGCGGTGCATGACGGACCCCTGCCCGGCCTGCTCTGAGACGGCGGGAACCATCGAGACCCGGGCGGCCGAGTACCCTGTGCAGAGGGTCGCAGGCACAAACGGCTTGCCGGCGCCGACCGTGGTAGTAGACCTTGGACATGTTGGGGCTCTCCGTCGGCGACCTTGGACGACTCAAGGACTTCGTGTCCCCGTCCTTCTTCGACGTGGTCCCTGCGCGAGTCCTGTGGAGCGAAGGCCGGCGCCTTCTGGCGAGCCGCCGCGACGCCGCCGGATTCAGTCGAGTCGTCGAGCAGCTCCAAAGCGTCGCATCGGGGCCTCCGGTGGGTCTCGAGCTTGTCGACCCACAAACGCTCGGCCAAACCGCTGCGCACGAGGACCCCAAGCGTCAGGGGGAAACCGTCTTGCGGCTGTACTTCGCACAGCTCGCGCATCTCGACCACGCGGCCCTCGACCTGCGGCACGCGAATTTTCGCTGGAATGGAGACCACCTTCGTTGGGCTCCGCCGCCGCTGTGGGTTCAGTGGGACGCGGACTTCATTCGCGGAATTCGCGACCTCTACTCCGGCTTCTATCGCGACGACGACCCGCTGTTTCGTGACGCCGCCCGTCGCTTGAATCTGACGCCGGCCGTTGACCTGTTTGTCGAACACTTTGGAACCGGCGATCAGCGCTCGGTGCTGTTCGAGCAAGATGCCTTCAAGGACAGCTTCCACTCCGTGTTCGTACGCTGTCGCGATGCCGGGCAAGCGCTCTCCCCAGGGTTCATCAGTTTGGGCGTCATGCTGGGTGCGCTGTACGAGCACCTCTCCACGCTCGAGGTGCCCCTCGACGTCCGGGGCGCATTCGAGGCCGTGTGGCCACGCTAGCCCCTCGACCGGTCGTCGCCGTGACCGGGGCCTCGGGCTACGTCGGTGGCGCGTTCGTGGACGCCTTTCGAGACCGGTTCGAGATCGTTGGCCTGAGTCGGGGCTATCGAGAGACTCACCCGGACCGAGGCCCGGCGCGGTGGCGCCAGTGCGATCTGTACAACCCGAGAATGGTCGAGGAGGCGCTGACGGGTTGCGATGTTGCGCTGTACCTCGTGCACTCGATGAGCCCTTCCGCGCGGCTGACTCAGGCCAGCTTCGCGGACCTCGACCTCATCTTGGCGGACAACTTCGCTCGCGGAGCGGCCAAGATCGGCGTGAAGCACATCCTCTACGTCGGCGGGCTCCTTCCCGATGAACAAGAAGGACTCTCCGAACACCTGGCCAGCCGCAAAGAGGTCGAGGATGCGCTGGGTGCCCACGGCGTTCCGGTCACCGCGCTGCGGGCGGGCTTGGTGGTGGGCGCCGGCGGCTCTTCGTTCCAACTTCTGCAGCGACTCGTCGCCCGGCTGCCCGTGATGCTGTGCCCAGCCTGGACGCGAACCGAGACCCAGCCGATCGCGTTGGGCGACCTCCTCGAGCTTCTGCGTGCGTGCATCGAAACCCCCGAGCTGCAGGGACACGTCTGGGACGTTGGAGGCCCTGACACCACGACATACTTCGACATGATTCGCGACGTCGCCAACCTCATGGGTCGGCGTCGATTCCTGATGCCCGTGCGATGGTTCAGCCCCGGCTTGTCACGGCTGTGGGTCTCGCTCATCACCGGATTCCCTCGCGCGCTGGTCTTCCCCCTGATCTACAGCCTCGAGCACCGGATGGTGCCCCGCAACCGCGAACTGCAGGAACGCGTCGGCCTTCCAGGGACGCCGTGGCGTGAAGCAGCGGCAGCCGCCATCGACTCTCCGGTGGCCCTTCCCCTCCCGCGACCGCCTCGCACAACGCGGGCACAGCAGCGGTTGGCGCGGCAGAAGTTTCGCACCACCAGCACCGTGCGATCGGTTCAGCGACTGCCGCGTCCGGCGAACACCGACGCGATGTGGGTGGCGCACGAGTATCTACGGTGGCTGCCGCGCTTCATGAGACCGCTGCTCTCGACAGAGCGCGACGGACTTCTCGTTCGCATCAAGTTTCGATTCATGCGGCGCCCGCTCCTCTCGCTCCGGTTCGCGCCCAAGCGCAGCCGCCCCGACCGCGCTCTGTTCTGGGTCGATGGAGGGCTGCTGGCCGCATCGCCGGCCCAAGGTCGGCTGGAGTTTCGCCTGGCCCCCAACGGACAGGACATCTTGGCCGCGATCCACGAGTTCGTTCCACGCCTGCCGTGGTTTCTGTACGTGGTGACCCAGGCCATCGCGCATCTTTTCGTGATGTGGCGCTTCAGAGCGCACCTGCGGGAAGCGGCGCCGGGACCGACACCTCCGGCATTCGTGGCAGCGAAGCAGGTCGGTCAGGCGGACTGAAGCCCGGCCTGAAACCATCCGGAAACAGGTGCCGCCGGCTTGCCGCAGCTTGGCGGCGCCTCCCCGCCGACCGGTCGCTTCTCGACCAACACATCAAACGTCCCGCGCGGACCCTCGACCCGGACGCGAACTCCAGCATCGGTCTGGGCCTCGGAGGTGGGAACAAACCCGCCGAGCGTCATCTCCCCAACGTGGGCGCGAACGAAGTGCACCGCCGCTTGCCCCGGCGCGCTCCAGCAGGTCCGGCCGCGGAACGACGTGAGGTTGTGGACCCGGCCCTGGCTGTGGTTGCGGACCAGCGGCTCGACGTCGCTCGCCTGCAGGCGGCCGTAGCACAGGCCCGAGGGCAGGCACAGCAGCGTGGCCGCAAATCGGTGGCCTCCCAGATGCGAGGTCTGCCAGGCATCGACCCCCTCGAGCGCAGCCGCGGCCTCGAAGACGGGGACCCCAAACTTCGCACAGCAGCGGTCGCGCTTGCCGTGGACGCAGACCCAGACCGCCGGTTCTTCAACCCGCCGTCCGCCGTCCGGGACGCCACCTGCGCGGATGGTTTCGACCACGGACGGGATGTCGATTTCGGACAGCGCTTCGAGGGACGGAACCTCGAGCCGAACGACGCGGTCACAATCCGGGCCGGTCAGCGCAACGAACACCGCGGGCTCCGGACACTGCTCGCGCCCGGGTCGACGAAGCGCCTGCGGACGAAAGCCCGGTATTGCAGCGGCCCACATTGGCAGCCGTGACCGAAGGGCATCGGGGATGGAGGCGCAATCGAAGGCGTCGCGAGGCCAAACGCCCCGAACCTCGACCCCCAGCCAAACGCGTGTATCAGGCGCTGCGGTCCCGATGATGGGTTCTTCGAGGTCACTCGACGCCTGCGCGCAGAAGTCGTTGGCAACGGGCAGTCCCATGGCTCTCCAAGCTAGCAGCGCCGTCGATCGAAGCGGGAATAATCTTGGTTCTGTACGCATCCGAACGCTATACGGAGACCAGACCATGTGCGGCATCGTCGGGTATATCGGTGAGAATGAGGCAGCCCCCATCCTTTTGGAGGGCCTGCGCAAACTCGAATATCGAGGCTACGACTCCGCGGGAGTCGCCATCTTGGGGGGTCCCGGCCCTGGCGCTGCAATCGCGCGGTGCGAGGGAAAGCTGGCAAACCTGCGAGAACGACTC
>CAYGTG010000039.1:0-17712 GCA_964352485.1 uncultured Nannocystaceae bacterium
CGCCTCTGCCTCCCGCTCTGCCTCTGCGTCTGCTTCTGCTTCCGCTTCCGGCTCCGCCTCTGCTTCCGCTTCTGCCTCCGCTTCCGCTTCCGCTTCTGCCTCCGCTTCCGGCTCTGCCTCCGCTTCCGCTTCCGCTGCGTCTGCAGCGAGCTCTGCCTTCAGCTGTGCTTCTTCAGCCGCAATCTCGGCCTCGAGTTCGGCTTCTTCCGCGGCGAGTTGTGCGGCTGCCTCTGCCTCGGCATCGGGCTCTGCCTCTACTTCCGGCTCTGCCTCGGCTTCTACTTCCGGCTCTGCCTCTACTTCCGGCTCTGCCTCTACTTCCAGCTCTGCCTCGGGGGCCGAGCCGAAGGAATCGAAATCAACCGAGTCGATCGTGCCCACTTCGGCCTGGTACGCCGTCACGGTCGGGTGGTCGGGAGCAACATCGACCGCAAGCCCGAGGAAGCGACCCGCAGTGCCGGTGTCCTGGAACGAACGCCACGCAAACGCACCCGCCTCCAACGCCAGCAGGACGCGCTCGGCGGGATCTTGCAGGGATGCGACGCCGCGCTCGGCGAGCGGAACGAGAGCATCGGCTTGCCCCGACTCCTGTGCGCTGGCCACCAGCTTGCGGAACGCAGCCACGTTCCAGAGCGTTTCGTCCGACGAGCCCAGAGTGCCGGTCGAGTAGGCGAGGTCGAGTGCCTGGTGGAAAAAGTACGCGGCCATCTGCGGGTTGTTCAAACGAACGTCCCAGATGTCAGCGAAGAACCGGAGCATGTCGACCTTGTCGGAGTCCGTCTCCAACATCGACACGCGGCGGTCTTGAAGTTTCTGCACGTGCTGCAACTGGCCAGCGGCCGCGAGTATCGTGTCCGAGAGGTACCCAGCAGCCTCGTTGTTCGGATCCGATTCCAGCGCCTTGAACAGCAACGGAAGAAGACGCTCGTCGTCCGGCGCTTCTTGGTGAAGGATCTGCGCGCCCCGCATGTACATAGCGGACAGCTGCGAACCACGGTTGGGCACCTTCGCCCCGAGGGGATCATCCTCGCCCGTGAGTGCGATGAGCTGCGCGTAGACGGTGTCCAGGCCCAGTTGCCAGTTGGAGCGGTCGTAGAGCGTCTCTTGGAAGCGAGCCTGGTACAGCTGGTTGTCCGGCTCGGCTTCAGCAGCGGTGCTGAGGTGCAGCTTGGCTTCGTCGAAGTTTCGAAGGCTGAGCTGAGCAGCACCGAAGTCGTAGTGCAGACCTGCCGCGAGCGACTCGTCGCGATTCGCTTTCAGCTCAAGACCCATCAAGCGCGTGACCATCTCGAGGTTGGCCATCGTTCCGTAGATCTGTCGTGCCCGACGCAGCGATTCGAGGTTGCTCTGATCGAGCTTGAAGGCCTTCTGGTACGCCTGCATCGCACGCGCCTTGTCGAGGAACACGTCCTCGCATGCGCGGGCGAGTTCGAAGAACGCCTTCGACTGTTCGGCCTTGTCGCTCGCCGCGCCGGCCTCGGCTTCGAGTTCGTCGACCACTGTCGACCACTCGTCGACCTCCCGAAGGCGCTGTTTGATCCGCTGGGTGAGTTCCATGTGGGCGCTATCCTTCGAGACTTACAGGGAAAACCCGCGCTCGAAACGTTGCTGGATATAACACGCGCGCGGCGTCGCTCACAAACGGCCAGGCACCCCTGCGCCGCCAATTCGTGCCGGTCGCATCGGCTCGCTTCCCGCCGGGGAATCAAACCGGGCGGACCCCCTCGACTTGGGCCCCTGCGCACCCACGTGAACCCGAGTGCAGTGATGGCCGAAATCAGAGCGCGCCCGCCGGTCCGAGAGCAGGTCTCGAAAACACGACGAGCGCGGGGGCGGCAGGACCCGATGGCCTGCAGCAATGCCGGAGCTCAGCTCGGCCTAGATCACGTCTTGCATGCGCGCGATGGTGCTGTTCGCGGCCTTCTTGAGGTGTTCCGGAACATCGTTGCCGGCCTTGGAGAGGAAGCCCTGCAGGGCTTCCACCGCCTCGTTGCGCTGGCGAAGGTCCGCATAAGCCATGCCGAGGCCAAACAGCACGTCGGGCATGTCGGGGTCGATGGCCTTCGCGGTCTGGAAGGATTCGACGGCGTCCTTCGGCTTGTTGAGGGCCCGCTGAGCCCGGCCGAGACCGTTCCACATGTCGGCATCTTTGTCGTTCACCTTGACACCAGTCTCGAGAACCGCTTGCCCGACGTTGGCGTGGCCGTAGTCGATGTACATGTTTCCGAGCGAGACGAACGACGCGCTGAAGTTCGCGTTGAGCTCGATCGCCTTGCGGAACGCCGAGTCAGCCTGCACAGGGTTGTCGAGTCGCTCATACAGGACGCCCATGCGGTAGCTCGCCTGGTAGTGGTCAGGATCGAGCTTGAGCGTCTCCTGATACTTGGTGATCGCCTCTTTGTACTTCGCTTCCTTGTCGGCTTGCGCCGCGCCGGCTTGGTCGCCTTGCGCTGCGGTCACGACACCGAGTTTGAAGATGTAGTTGGCGTCCGGAGCGTCGCCCATGTTTTCGACTGCATCCTCGAACGCCTTTGCAGCGTCCACCAGCTTGCTCTGCTTCTGATAGACGAGCCCAAGGGTGTAGTGCGCCTTGGAGTGCGTCGGGTCGATCTCGATCGCTTCCTTGAGGTAGCGCTCTGCCGACGAGGTGTTGCCCTTCTTCTCGGCCTTGATGCCTTCGTTCATCCGGTTGGTGGACTGAACGCGCTGGCGACTGGCCAGCTGACAGCCGGGCGCGACTGCGACAACGGGAACGGACAACGCGAGGAGGAGGAGGATGCTGCGCATGTCGATTGGGCCCCGCCGGGTGAGGGGAACGGGGCGGCTCGGGTTTGGATGGTATCGGCGCCGCTCCTAGGTGACAAGACCCGAAGCGCAGGATGCTCCGCCCCCACCCATGACCTCCGCCAACACTGGGGCGACGACGCTGCGGTGCCGAGCAAGAAGCCCGGCAGGGCGTCCCCCAGGGCATGAAGCTGCGGGGGCTCCGCCCGCCAGCGAGTGACCGCGAACCTAACCCCTGTGAATCCCCCCCTGTAAAACCAACGAAAGAAGGTGAAACCAACGAAAGAAGGCGAGCCCACAGGCTCGCCTTCTCGCGAGCCCACAGAATCGCCTTTTGTCAGACCCTGACGATCAGCCAGGCTCGAGGACGAAGGGGTACGTGACGACCACGTTGCCGCCGCCCTGAGGCTTGGGGAACTTCCAGCGCTTGACCGCTTTGGCCACGCAGTTCGCGACGTTCTTGTCCTTGAGGGAGGACTGAGCGACGACCGCGACGGGCACCTTACCGGTGGGTCCGATGGTGAACTGGACTGCGACGCGCCCCTTGAGGTTGGGGTCTTTCACAAGGCCCTGGTTGTAGCAGTGGCGGACCTCGTTGATGTGCGCCCGGACGATTCGCCGGATGATGTCCTTGTCGAGGGCACCTTTCACCGAAGCCTTCGCCTGACGGATCCGGGGGACTCGCTTCCCGCGGCCACCGAAGCCAGCACCCGAGCCCCGACCGTAGCCGGAGCCCGAACCGCCGCCGCCGCCCTTGCCGATGAGGCCAGTGTTGCCGAGGCCGATGGTGCCTTCGCCAGTACCACCGCCGCCGCGACCGGTGCCGACCAGACCCAGTCCGCCAACGCCGAACGCTTCGCCAACCTCTGTACCGGTCAGACCGCCCCAGACGTCCTCATCATCATTGCCGACCGCGAACGCACCGCCGTAGGGGGATGCCAGGAAGTGGCCGCTTTCGGAGGCCATCATTCCGAGAATACCGGCCTGGCGTGCCTGCATGTCGGGGTCGAAGTTTCGCGCCATCTGGGGGATCGCGTCTTGCGGGCCCTTCATGGCGTACAGACCAGACTTCTGCTTCGAAGTCGGCTTGCCCATCTTGCCCTCTTCGCCCTTGTGGCGCTGACCGCTGCCACCGGCTTCGTCGTCAGAGTCTTCTTGCTCTGGCGGAGGCTCTTCTTCGGGCGTCTCGTCGGGCTGGTTCATGTAGCCGACGAAGCGGTTCTCGCCCATCTCGTCGTCGAGGCTCATGCCATCACCCGCGGGCAGGGCCAGGTGCGCAAGCACCAGCAGCGAGCCGAGGACCACAAGCGACGCAGCGCTGTACAGCCAGAACGGCTTGTCGGTCTCGGACTTCTGCGCGATGACCTTGCCGGGCGGAACCGAGTTGATGTGGAAGACCAAGCCGCTGTGCGCGACTTTGCAGTGGGCCCCTGCCGGGATCGGGAACGAGTAGGTGGAGCCCATCGCCGCGGCGCGGCCCGAGCTGACCAACTCTTGGAGGCTGAGCTTTTGGCCATCCAGCGTGACGTCACCCGTCATCTGAGCGGTGAAGTTCAGCGTGGAGTCACCTGAGCCACTCCCGCGAACCAGCGGGAAGGCGGTGCCGTCGGGAAGACCCGAGGGTGGCGCGGCGAAGGTGGCGTCCGTGCCCTCACCGATCGTGTAGTTGGGCGTGCCCTTGTCGGACAGACGAGCGATGCCGATCCCGAACGGCACAAGCCCAAAGAACGCCAGGACGACCCCGACGCCGCCAAAGCCAGAACCCGGAGCCATCGGCGCGGGGCGACCCGTTGCCTGCGCTTCTGCGGCTTCCGTCTCGTAGGCCTGCCACTCGCTGGTGCGGAGAATCGTGTCGCTGGCGAAGAACCCGGCACCACCAACAAGCATCAGCCCACCGAGCGCAAGGAAGACCGGCGCGGATGCGCGGCGACTCTTCACTTGGCCAACGTGCTGGACGTCGAGCACGGTGCGGCCGTAGATGGTCATGACCTCGGTGACCGTGGAGCCGTCTTGGCGCTCCACTTCCGAGGCGTCGACCTGCATCACAGGACGCGCCGGAGCGGCCATCGGCGCTGCGGCGGCCATCGGCGCTGCGGCAGCCATCGGCGCTGCGGCAGCCATCGGAGCAGCCGACATGGGAGCAGCCGCCGGCGCGGAAGGCGCGGCAGCCACGACCGTCTGCGACTGCACACCTGCGACGGCTGCAGCAGCGAAGACGACTTCCACCCGGAAGGGACCGAACTCGAGGGCATCGCCGTCCTTGAGGACCGCGTTCTTCTCGACACGCTGCTCGTTGAGCGTCGTGCCGGTGGAGCTACCGAGGTCGATAACCCGGACATCCGATCCTGAGACCTCGATAACGGCATGCATGCGGGCGACAGCATCGTCTTCGAGGCAAAGATGCGAGCTCTTCAGCTTGCCGATCTTGATGACGTCCTGGGAGAGCGTCTTCTCTTCGACCAGCGCGCCATTGTGAAAGATTTTGAGGTTCAGGGTCTGGGACATCGGGAGTCCTTCGGGTTCAGGCGCCAAGACACCCCGTCTGTCGGGAAGTTCCAGCTGCTCTGATTTTTTTCGCAGTATTTTGTCGGAGGCCGTCGCTCGGACTTGCGCCATCAGCGCAGTCTCGCAAAACGACCTGGGCGGGCCAGGGGCGGCCGCTCTAAATGTCGAAGGAGAGCGAGATCAGCTCGGAGATGAAGTGCGGCCGAATGGTGATCAGGCTGGCGTGCTTCACGCGCGCGCGCGAGTTCACGTTCGCACCGTCGGGGCTGAGGATCTCACCGTCGACGTTGTCGTCATCGAAGTCGTAGACCGTCGTGTCGCCGCCTTCGACGCGGGCCGCCGAATCGGCGTCTCCGTCGTTGCCCGGAGCAGCAACCGCAGAGGATGCAGCCGCCATGGACAGAGCGAGGGTCGTGGTGATGGCGAGGAGCTTTGCGCGCATGGTCTTCCTTCTTTGAACGGCGGGGGGCTGGAACGATGGCAGGTGCCCGGCACACGGCCGCCGGACGCACCTTGGGCGAGTCCACCGTTCGAGCGCATCGTATCCGCGGGCTGGGGGCCTTGTCCACTGCTCCCAGACGGCGAAATCGCGGGGGCCGGGGGCGACTCGTTCTGCAGGCTCGCGATCGCGACTACGGTTTCGGCAATGTTCGGGTTTTCTCCTCCAGGCGGCCGTCCGATCTCGGTCGTCGCCGCGCCCTGGGGGGCCGATCCGCGCCGGCGACCGCGCCGAGCCCCGTTCGAACCTCAGGTCCGTCGGTTCAGTGGCTGCCGGCGGTCTCATCGCCCAGCGCCTGCTTGGCCTGGCGCTCCATCTCCAGCAGTTCGCGGCGCCGAGCCTTTTCTTCTCTGCGGGACGCCGCTTCCTGCTTCGCGGCATCAGCCTCGAGCTGGTGCTGAACACCGATGAAGCTGGCGTACTCCGCAAGGTTGGCCATCCGGTGGTGAGCATCGGCAACCGCCTCGGCGTACAGAGGATCGCCGTTCGCGATCGTCGCGAATCGCTCGAAGTACGCGGTGGCCACCGTCCCCTGTGACACGCCATCTCCATCCGACGCCGGCGCGATGTGTTCTTGGTACAGCACCCCGGCGTTGTACAGAGGCCGAGGATCAGCGCCGTTCAACTCGTGGGCCTGCGCGTACGCCTTCTCAGCCGCACGGAAGTCACGGGTCCCGCGGTTCGCGACACCCAGCGCGAGCACTGCCTCGTGTTTGCGCGCGCCCGAACCGAGCCCCGATGCAACCTCCAGGTTCTCTTTCGCCGACGCGAAGTTCCGCAACTCCAGCTCGAGGAGCGCCGCGTTGAGCCGAGCATCGACGTGCTGCGGGTCGAGGTCGATCGCTTGCTCGAAGGCACGAAGTGCGCGGGTGGGCTCGTCGCCGTGAAGCGCGAGCAAACCTTTGAGGTTCCACAGCTCGGCCGACGCACGGCCGGTGGCCGCAGCACGCCGGTGGGCCTGGGTCACCACGAGGTCCGCGAGCAGTGCAAACGACCGGTCCCCTGCAACTGCGCGCTCGTAGTACAGCCGCGCCAATCCTTCGTACGCCGTCAGGTTGTCGCTATCAAGCGCGAGCACTGCTTGCAGGCTGCGCTGTGCCTGGTCGAAGTCGGCGACGTTGCCCGACTTCCGATAGCGGACTCGATAGACATGCGCGAGGTTGAGCCACGGCGGAAGCAAGCGAGTTCGCCCCTCGTTGGCACGCCGATACCAACGAATCGCCTCGTCGGTGTGGCCGTCTCGATACGCGAGCGTGCCGAGGTTGTTGGAGGCAAGCCCAAACCCCGGGTCGATGCGCACCACGTCCAAATACGCGGCCTTTGCCTGCTCCGAGGTGCCGCACATCTCGAGCGCGACGCCGGCGTTGAAGCGATGCTTCACCTCGCCGGTCTGCACGAACTTCCCCTCGAACGCCGCAACATGTCTGCGACATGTCTCCGCATCCAGCGTACCCGCCGCTCGGGCTCGCTCGAATGAAGCCGCAGGATCTTCCAGCTCGCGAGCCGTCGGGCAAGGTTGCGGGCACGCGGTGTGCCCACCGCGTTGCCCAACGCCACCACTGACGCAGCCCATCACGCCCACACACACCCAACCGACCCAAACCCACCGTGGCACGCTGCATTGCACGGCGGGGCTGGGCCCGGGTTCCCACGGCCTCGAAAAACCCTATTCGAACAGCGCCTCGGCCACGTCGGGATACGCGGTCTGAATCACCTCGAGGTTCTCGGTGCCGCGCTGCGAGCAGTGCAGCGTCTCCTCGAAGGCGGCCGAGGTCGCGTACTCCACGATCGCCCAGCCGGTCTCGTCGGCGAGTAACTCGTCGCTGCATTGGAACAAGAAGCCCGCCGCCGCGGCCCCGCACACCTCAGTCTCAGCCGCGATCTCCAGGAGGTTCTGGCCCGCTTCGTTCGACGCCGTACAGATCTCCGAGGGCACCAGATGGCCCGCGTTCGTGATTCCAATCAGGCGTTTGGGTGACGCCGAGGCGGCGTAGCCGTTCTGCAGGTTGCCGTACGCAACGACGGAGTCTGCAGTACCTCCAAGGATAAGAGACGACTGCAGCAACCCCCCACCCCCGACCGTGGGCCCGGCCGACAGCGGCACGATGACGCGGGCGTCGCCGCCGTACCCTCCGACGGCGGCGCCTCCCGCCGAATGCCCGGTCATCCCGATCCGCGCCGCGTCCATCACTGGCGCCAGCGCAACGAGCTCGTCGGTCTCGCCACGAACGGCAGCCAGCATCGCCGCGAGGTCGGAGTCGAGGTCTCGCGGCGCCGCCTCACCTCCGCAAACCGTAGCCAGAATGTCCCGCAGCATGAGTCCAGGGTGATCGGCGGTGAGCACGACGAACCCCCGGCTTGCCCAATGCGTGAGGTGCCGAAGAGACTGCGTCCGCCAGCCGGCAGTCCCGTGCACGAACACGATGACCGGGTACGGGCCGAAGGTATCGTCGACGGGAAGGTCTCGGCCGCAATCGCAGATCTGCCACGGATTCTGCTCGTCGCTGATCTTTGCCGCCTCGTCTGGAGGCAATGCCTCGCGGATGTCGAAGCGCACCGGGTCTCCACTTGGCGTCTCCGCGGCGGGATAAAACACCTCCACGGTGAGGTCGTCGATGCTCACCGTTCGCGTCCCGACCGGCCATGGCCCGCGAACCGAGGTGTCGTTGGGCTTGGGTCGCATCGTCGCGCCCTCGCAGGCATCTGCGTTTTGATCGTCCGGGAGCCCGGTCGTTGAGCCACTGGTGGTGCCTGAGGTGCTCGAGTCCGCGGACGTCTCCGCGCTCGTGCCGGACGCCAGCCCGCTCGAAGTCCCGCCGGTCTCGCCGGCCCCTGTGGACGAAGCCTCGGTCTCACTCGAACGAGCCATCGCCCCGTCGTCGCCGCACGCGAAGCTCAGACAGACACCACAGACGAGCAACGATCGGACCATGGGAGTTGTCATACAGGACCTGTCCGGCCTTGCGCTCGCCGATCGTCTGGCGCCTGCCGCGTGAGGCACAAAAAAAGCGACGAGCTCTGAGAGCCCGCCGCCTTTTTGTGTCCAGTCTTACTGGCTACTATTTTTTCTCTGCGGCTGGCGCAGCAGCAGCGGCGGATGCTCCGGCAGCGGCGTCGCGAGCTTTCTTCTCAAGGTCCAAAAGACGCTTCCGCTCCTCGGCTTCTTGCTTCTTCTGAATCTCCTCGAGCTTCTTGGCTTCAGCCTCGAGCTTCTTCATCTCCTCCAGGTCTTTCTTGTACTGCTCGATGTTTTCGATGCGCTGCTTCGCATCGGCCACGATGTCGGCGTACTCCTTGTCGCCCGACGCCTTGCTGATGAACTTGTTGAAGAACCCCTTCGCGGTGTCGTTCTCCTTGAGTCCATCCCCCTCGCTGTTGGGACCGATGTGGCCCTGGTACAGCACGCCAAGGTTATAGAGCGGACGCGGGTCCTTGCCGCTCATGTCCATCGCCTTCTTGAAGGACTTCTCGGCGTCCTTGTACTTGCGAAGGCCACGCTGGGCGACGCCCAGGCCCAGGAAGGTCTCGACGTTCTTCTTCTGACGCGAGTCCTTGAGTGCGATGTTGAGGCTCTTCTCTGCCTGCGCGTAGTCGCGGAAGCGGATGGAGATCATCGCGATGTTCATGTGCGCGTCGGCGTGGTCGGGCTTGATGCTCGCCGCCTTGGTGAACGCTTTGAGCGCATCGACCTGGTTCTCGCGCTCCATGAAGATGAGGCCCTTGATGTTGAAGATGTCAGGGCTCTCGATGCCCGATTCTCCAAACACCCGAAGGGACTGCGTGACCACGAGGTCGGCGAGCAGGATGTACGACTTGTCCTTGAGCCGCCCCCGGTCGTAGTACAGACGCGCAAGGTTCTCGTAGGCGAGCTGGTTGGACGAGTCGACCGCGAGCACCGTCTGAAGGTTCCGCTCCGCTTTGGAGAAGTCGTCAGCCTTGGGATCGCTGGAGTACTTGTCCCGAAGCGCCGCTGCGAGGTTGTTTCGCGGTGCCTTGGTCTTGGGGTTCGCTTCCACGGCCCGCTTGAAGTAGTCGAGCGCCTTGCTCTCCTTCTTGCGGTTCCAGTTGATGACGCCGAGGTTGTTGTACGCGAGGTCGAACTTCGGCTCCTTCTTGATGATCGCCTCGTAGATCTTCTCGGCCTCCCCGGTCTTGCCACACTCTTCGAGCACAGCACCGGAGTTGAACCAGGCGATCGTCATCTGGGAGCCGAACTCCTTGTAGACATCGGCGAAGTCCTTCGAGAAGGACTCACACTGCCCACCGCTGAGCTTGCCCGATGCGGCTGCCTTGTCGTAGCGCGCGGCCACGTCGGCAAACGCCTTCTTGGCTTCGGCCGAAGCCTTGGTCGGGTCGACTGCAGCCCCCGCGGCGCCGGCCGGCGCGTTGGTGTCCGAGTTCTTCTTCTTGCAGCCGGCAGCGGTGGTCAGCGCCAACGACAGGGCCATGAGTCCGAAGATGTTTTGGATACGCATGATGATATTCCTCGTGATCCGGACAGAGACCTAGAGGCCCTCTTCGGAGGCCCCTTCTTCGGACTTGGCAGGCGCCTTCTCGGCTCTGGCCTTGGGCTTCTCGCCGTCGAGCGAGGTCTGAACACCCACGACGTCCAGTCGGCTGTCGGTGTAGACCGACGTCCCGAACAGCTCCTCGGTGGCCGGGAACTTCTCCGGGTCACGCTGCTGAAGCTCGGCCTCGCACATGCGGCTGAACTCGTTGAAGAACTGGAACTCGGTGGACCGCTCGAGGCAGTAGGTGAACGCGTCGTTCGCGAGCTTCTGAGGCATGGCAGCCTGGTCGGCGAGCGCATCGCAGTAGGCGAAGACCTGCTCTTCGACCTTGAAGCTGCGGGGCACCTCGGCCCGGTACAGCTGGTCGGCGAAGTTTTGCATGGAGATCGCCGAGCGAGCCGCAGCCGCAAGGACCCAGTACGGGCTCTGCGAGGTCTTGACCTTCGCGTAGCGCTCCTGGAGCTCCTTGGCGACGGCGACCTTCTTGTCGAAGAACTCCTTGAATCGCTTCTTCGAGCTCTCGGCGGTCGCCATCTGCTCTTTGTACTCGCGCTCCCACTTGGGAAGGCCCGAGTCTTTCTTCCACTCCTCGACGGTGAAGTCGAGACCTTCAGGCATCGTGTTCTGGAGGTACTCCTCGTACTTCTCGTCCGCGGAGTACACCATCGACATGCCGACGGCATTCTTATAGGCCTCGACGCGCTCGACCTCTTCGGCCGGCATGTTGGGCTTCTTCGACGACAGCTTCAGTGCGGTCGAGAAGTGGCCCTGCGCCGTCTTGGCTTTCTTGCCGTCCCGCGCGTGCACGGTGACGATGCCCTGGGTCGGGTTTCCGCAGAACTTCGGCAGGTCGTCCTTCTTCTTCTTGGCCTTCTTCCGGAGCTTCCGGGCCTTCTCTTTGACGTCCTTACCTGCGTTGGCCTTCTCGCGCTTGATGCTGATGCAGCTGTCGAACAGGAGGGGCTTGGAGCAGGACTGGCGCCAGAGGATCTGGCCGATGGCCGCTTCGGCGACGACGCGGCGGTCAACGCCACCCTTGGTGCCGTAGCGCGAGACGAACTCACGAGCGTGCGAGAGCTTCTCCTCTTCGCTGTCCAGCAGCTCGTGCTTGGACCAGAAGATCTTCGCCGCGGTGCTCGGGTCCTTCTTGCGATACAGCCCTTCGAACTTGCCGAGGTTGGACTGCGCCTTCTCTTCGTTGCCGAGCCCAAGCCGGAACAGGTACGCGTTCTGGAGAGCTTCAGGAGTGAAGTCGTCCTTGGTGTACTTGTCGGCGTATTGCTCGTAGCGGTCCGCAGCGTCGGAGTAGTACGCAACCGCCTGGTAGTTCTGCCCAAGCTCGCGAAGCGTCTGCTGGTAGTGCTCAGAACCCGTGTGCGCGTCGAGAAGTGCGCTACGAATCTTGATCGCCTTGCCCACGAGGAATGCGGCCTCGTAGCAGCGAGCAGCGTTGAACAGCAGCGTGTCAGCGCGCTCGTGATCCTCGTGGTCGTTGTAGACCTGGACGAAGGTCTCGGCACAGTTGACGTACCCCTCGGGATCGCCCGCCTTGCCCTGCTCCTGGTAGGCCATCGCCTTCTTCCAGCCGATGCCCGCAAGGTAGCCCGGCACCGCTTCGCGGATACGGGACGACTCGGCGTGCTTCCACAGCTTCATCTTCTGGAGGTCGGTGGCCCACTTTTCGAGCTCGTCCGAGGTCTGGACGGTCTGCTCGGGCGTGTTGTCCTTGTCGGTCCAACGAATGACCAACAGGTCGACAAGCATCTCCGCAGCCCATGCTGCGTAGACCTGACCGTCGAACTTCTTGACGATCTCCATGAGGACCGGCTTGGCCTCATCGAACTTGTTGTGGATCATCATCAGCTTGGCGCGGTGATACTGGATCTTCGGAAGTTCCTTGTCCTTCGCGTCCTTCACGTACTTCTGATAGATGTCGTACGCGCTGAGCATCGCTGCCTCGTTGTCGGTGTAGGCCGACTCCGGGAACTCCTGCTCCGTGTTCGTCTCGGTGTCTTTGTCCCGATTCTTCTTCTTGACCTTTGCGTCTCGATAGACGCAGACGCCTTCTGAGTTGGTCTTGCAGGCCTTCTTCTTGCCGCCGGTCTCGTCGTACTCGAGGGCGTTCTTCATCGCCAACATCTGAGCGTAGGCGGCGTCCTTCGTGTACTTGCCGTCAGGCTTGATCTCGAGAACCTTCACGAACTCGTCGTGCGCGTTGCGGAAGTGCTTGAGGCCGACTTCCTGCTGATCGCGGTTCTTCGAGTTGTAGTTATTGGCCCCCTGGGCCCACAGCAGCTCTGCAAAGTAGAACTGCATCTCGTAGGCATCCTTGTCCTTGGGGAAGTGCGTCGTGAATGCACGGTACGCCTTCTCGGACAGGTCATAGGTGTCGGGCAGACGGGTCTTTTCAGCCTCGTCGTGCCAGACCGTAGCCATCTGACGCATCGTGTCGCGGGCTTCGTCGCGGCACTTCTTCTTGGTGGACTTCTTGAACTTGGAGTCCTTGTACTCCTCCCAGTAGTTGGCGAGGCGATCGGTCTCTTTCCACTGGATCTCCTTGTTGTCGGTCGCGAGCGCGTTGACCACAACCTGCGCCTGCCACTCGCAGCGCGCCGAGTCTGAGCCGAACTCGGACTGCAGCGTTTTGTAGATCGAGCTCGACTCGACGTACATGCCGTTTCCGAAGTAAGCGTTGGCCAGAAGCTCCATCTGCTTCTGCGCCATGTCCTCGTCCTTCTTGGGGCCGTTGCCGACCTTCTGGAAGAAGCCCCATGCCGCAGAAGGCTTGCCTGCGTTGACGTAAGCCTTGACCATGTCTCGGCGAGCGTCCCGACGGAGCTGCTTGGCGTTGGCTTCGCTGCCGGCCTTGCCCGAGAGCGTGGCCTTCACCGTGCGCACGAAATAGTCGAGGCTGGTGCGGTAGGAAGGCTCGGCGGTGCCGATCGGGTTGAGGTGACACCACCCGATTTTGTACAGCGCATACGCGTACACCGGGCTGTCGGGGTAGCCGTCGACGATCTTCTGGTAGAGCTGAAGCGCCTCGTCGATCTTGTTGTTGCCGTACTTGAAGTCCGCGAAGCTGAGGTACGCGTTCGGGATGTACTTCGAGGTCGGGTAGTCCCGGATGAGGCGCAAGTAGGCGTCCTGCATCTCGGCATCCCGGCCGAGCTGGCCGAGCTCAAACGCGTAGAAGTAGATCGCTTCGTCGAGGCGATTGTACTTGGCAAACGCTTTCGCGTTGACGAGCGCTTTGTAGATCTTGACCGCGTCGGCCGAAGCTTCTTTGCTGCCGCGCTCGAATTTTTTCTGGCTGGCCTTGAGCTGATTGGCCTTGGCCGTTTGACCGGCTTCCTCAGCAGCGTAGATCTTTTCGTAGAGCGAGCCGGCCTGGAGGTCGAAGTAGGCCTTCTTGTCGAGGTAGTGATCCGCGAGCCGGAACAGCAGGTCCGGATACTCGGGGTCCGTGGATTCCGAAGCGTTGAGCAGGCGCTTGAGCGTGCCGATCTGCTTGTCGGCGATCTCCTGCGCGACGGCTTCCTTCTGACGAGCGAAGGAGGCAGCGTCCATCATCTGGACCTGCTTCTTCTTGTCCTTCTCGGCAGCCTTCTGCTTCGACTTGAACTTGGTATCGAGCGTGTTCTTGGCCTTGACCTTGCCCGATTTGCGTTCGTAGCGAACGCTGTCGTCGCCGCCTGCATCCTGGGCGAACGCCGTCGTGGGCGCGCTGAGCATCATCATGCCCATGACCCCAGTCATGATCCCGATCGCCAGCGGCGAACGGCGGTATTTGTTGTTGTTGGACGACATCTTGGACCTCTTCTTGTTGCCGCCCCCAACTTGATGGGGCGCGGCCGGCTTCCGAAACCCCGAAGTGGGGCCTCCCTCCCGATGAGGGAGTGGTTTGGCCCGGGAAAAGTTCCCGAGCCGAGTGAGCCAGGCCCGTGCGCGCCACGGGAGCCGACTCGAGCAAAATCATTCTTTGCAGAGACTGGTGACTTCGTAGCGGTAGTAGCCGAGCTCGTCTTGCCAGTATTCGCCGTTGTAGTTGTAGATCTCGTGCTCAACGTCGATCTTGGGCTTCTGAGGCTTCGGAGGCACCGCTTCGAGCTCTCCCTGCTCTTTGCGCTTCTCCTGAATCTCGTACTCGACCTTGATCATCTCTTTGTTGAGGTTCTTGATCTCTTTGATCTGCTTGGTGATCCGAGAGCGAGCCTCCGCACCGGTTCGCTCTTTGGCGGCTGAGGCGGCGAGATCGAGATCCTCGGTGACGCGCTCACCAACGCCGCTGGAGATGAACTCACCGCTCATCTCCTCGAGCAGAACCTGCTCGCGCTCGAGCTCCTCGACGTAGAGGAAGTACTTCGAGAGCGTCTTGTCTTCGAGCGCCTTCTGGGCGACCTGCTCCACGAATGGGTCCAGGCCGGACTCGTCGTTGAGGATCTTGCGTGAGAGCTCGAACAACTTGAAGTCCTCCGGGGCCTGATCGAGGATCGACCGCAGCTCGTTCATCGTGTCTGGGTAGCGGCGTTCGAACTCGTCGACGGTGCGCTTGGCGGAGTCGTAGCGGCAGTTGAAGTAGTACGTGACCGCTTTGAGCTTCAGCGCATCCGGGTAGAGGTAGTCGTAGAAGAACGGCGCGTTGAGCGTGTGCACGTAGCCCAGCGTTCGCTGGTAGTGACTGTTCGCGTTCGTGTCGTCGACCTCGACCTTGCGGAACTCGGCCCACGCGGCCCAGTGCACGCCATCGAGGAAGTACTTCGAGGACAGGTCGATCTGATCCAGGTACTTCGTCGCCGTGTCGAACTTGCCCACCATGTAGAAGATGTTGGCCAGGCCCAGCGACGCGAGGTCCTGGTACTGCTTCATCTCATCCTCGAAGGTGACCTCGAAGCTGGTCTTGTCCTTGCGCTTGCGCTTGCCCTTGTTCTTCTTGGCCTTGGCGCGCTTCTCCTTGCGCAGCTTCTTCTTGTTGGCCTTCTTGTTGGCGGCAGCAGCGTCCCGCAGCTCGACCGAACGACGGATCACCTGCTTGAACGCGTCGACGGCAGGCTCCCCCTTGAAGTCGCGAGTGTGTGCGACGCCCAGGAAGAACTGCGAGGGGATGTAGTAGTCGGAGTTCTTCGGGACCTGCTCGAGAAGCGCGATCGATTGCGGGAGATCGCCCTTCTGGTAGTGGAAGCGACCCAGCAGGTAGTACAGCTCGTCACGCACCTCGTCGAAGTCCTCGTCTTCGAGGTCGGTGGGCTTGTACGTACCGATCTTCTGCAGCACCTCGGCGCCCTCGGGCAGCTCACGCGAGAGCGAAGCGAGCCAAGGAAGCGTCAGCTTGTGGAACGGGTGCGACGGGCCAGCCTGGACGATCTCATCAAAGACCGAGAGCGACGCCGAGTAGAACTCGAGCTTGTAGAGCGTCTTGCCAAGCCAGTACTGAGCGCGAGGCTGGTCTCCGGGGATCTCGCCCGCGGAGACTTTGTAGAACTGAATCGCGGAGGCCTGATAATCCTCGGCCTTGTAGAGCGCCTCACCCTGAGCGTTGGATCCACCGGCGGTGGCGGACGGCGCGGGCGCTGCGGGCGGCGGTGGCGGTGCACCGGCATCGGGAGCCGGCGGCGGGCCACCACCTGCGGGGCCACCGGGATCCGGCGGCGGCGGCGGTCCATCAAAGGACGCGCTCGCGCTCGTCGCCGTGAAGGCGAGCGAGAGGCCCAGCACGATGCTGAGGCGAGAGGACAAGAGGGACGCCGTGTACCTGCGCGAGGTCTTCTTGGACATGAGAATTTCGGTTCGAGTGTGGAGCTGGCCTAGGGCCACATCGGAACCGGAGCGGGTCGGGCTCCGGTGTTCGAACGAGGCACGAGGAGCCTGCGTTCGGTGTCGTGGGGGGACCTGGGTAGGAACCTCCCCGGTTCGACGCGGGTGGACATTACCAGTGGCCGGCGCTGCGTCGCAACACCGCACACCCACCCCCAAGCCCGGGCTAGCCGGCGCTTTTCGCAGTTTTGATCGACCGGTGAGGTCGCGGACTCCTGGAACCACGGCGCTCGTGTCACGCGGACTCGACGACCCGGGTTCCCATCCCCCACGGATCGGCGCCGGGTCGGGCCTGGGGGCGAGTTGGGTCACCCAGGGGGCGACGGCTGCTGCGCCGGGAACACACCTACAGAATGCTGCCCCGTATGATCCACAGCGGAAGCCTCTTTACACTTCTTTCACTGCGCGTGAGTCACCAAGCCTCGCATCCCAACCTGCCCCATCAGGCTCGGGGCACCGCGAGAAAGGAGATCGGAACACCGTGTTACGGCCGTTCTGATGCGCTTGACCGTACGGCCGGGGCGTGTACGATGGCGCTGGTTCGGAGGCGTCGTCCCGGCGAGCCCCGTTCCTGTCTCTCGCCTGGGCTGCGCCCGGGCGCCGGCCAAGTCCAGCAGCTCGGCTGTCTCGACTGCCCCCCGAAGAGCCAACATGCAAAACGATACGTACCGTCGTCTCCCGCTTCAGTGGCTTCGCAGTGTTGCCGTGACCCTCGGCGTGCTCTGCATCGCGCCCGCCCTGACGGCCTGCCCCAAGGGCGATGTCGGTGCGCCGTGCAACCACGGCCGCGTGACGCCCCCGGAGTCCAAGCTCGTCACCTTCCCCGCGCTCAGCTGCGATGAGCTTCTGTGCGTCTACGCGGATGAGGAAAAAGCACCGGAGTTCGCCTGCAACGTCGGCGTAGACGGCGACGCAACCTGCAACCAGGCGGACAGCTCCAGGACCCGCTTCGAGTGCGTCGGCTCCGGCGAAGACCTCAGCACCGGCATCTGCCGGCTTCGCAACCAGTACGTCCTCGAGCGCTCGATGTGCTCGAAGAAGTGCAGCAGCGAGTCGGACTGCCAAAGCGCCGGAATCACCCAGCAGGTGGTCGTCGACGACACCTCTTGCCAGTCCGGATTCACGTGCGCTCGAATCCAGACCCTCGGCGAGTTCTGCTGCGAGAAGCTCTGCGTCTGCAAGGACGACTTGAACCAGAGTGAGGCCGACGACATCGAGCTGGCGTGCTCGCAAGGCACGCAAGAAGGTTGCTGTGTCGCGCCGTCGGGCCAAGAGGGCTTCGTCGTTCCCGACGCCTGCAGGTAGGGGCTAACCCAGCATCATCTTCGCAGCGAAGCGCCTCCGTCTTTCCGACGAGAGGCGCTTTCTCTTTGGTTCAGACCTCGTACGCGGCTGGGATCCAGCGAACACGAAGCCGGTCCGGCCCGATGGTCACACCGACGACGTCGAACCGGACGGCCACGCTCTCCCACAGGTCACGTTCCACGAGCCACGCCGTCGCTGCACGAATCACGTGTCGCTGCTTGGCAGTACCCACGGTCTCCAGCGGCAGGCCTCGATCCATCCGGCTTCGAGAGCGGACTTCGACGAACACGTACTCGG
>CAYGTG010000039.1:17722-17944 GCA_964352485.1 uncultured Nannocystaceae bacterium
CGGCCAGCCGGAGATCCAGCGCGATCAGGTCGATCTCTCCCCCAGCCCGCTCGACGTTGCGCTCGAGGATGCTCAGACCACGGCCTGCGAGGTACTCGGCAACCCGAGCTTCGACCCGCATGCCAAGCGCTCGAGTCGACCCGCCACCATCCATCCGGAGAAGGCTGACACCGATGGACGGACGTCGCCCGGGAAACCGCCGTCCACGGACACTGTCCCCTC
>CAYGTG010000040.1:0-11888 GCA_964352485.1 uncultured Nannocystaceae bacterium
CTCGCGTGCTGCTCGACTCCATCGCCAACGCGATGTGGTGGAACAAGCCCGATGTGTTTGGCCCGGGCGTCGACGAGATTCCCGGCGCGTTTGGGAGCCCCTTCGGCTGCGGCGCAAACATGCCCGACGTTCCGTGCGTCGACGGGCCCCAAGATGCGGCGGTGCTTCGAGACACCGGCGCGTTCCTCAGCGACGGCGACTCGGGCTTCAGCGGGACCGACCTGCTCGTGATGCTCCGGCTGGAGAACGAGTTCGGGCAAGGCGTCGACCCCGGCTTGAACGGCCCCTGCACCGGTCCGCAGGGGGCCGCGTGTGCGAACGACGACTGGATCACACAGTTGATCGACGTCGCCCTCTCCGCACCCGAGGCCGACATGTGGGACGTGGCCGCGGCTGTCAAAGACCGGATGGTCACCGACCCCTCGATTCGCACCGAGGCCGAGGTTGCAGCCTTGGAGAGCTTGATGGGGGTGTCGCTGTCCGACTCGGTCTCGAGCGTTGGACCCGGTTCGGCCGAGCAGGCCGCACGCCGGCTCGCTGGCATGTTGACCAACACGCCGCAGTTCATGCTCGCCGGCATTCCCAGCCGAGACGTCGATTCTCAGGACGACCCCACGACGCTGGTCGTTCCCGGCACCTCGACCGAGGACCTTTGTGGCGTCCTGGCACCGATGATCCTCGACAACGGGATCGATGGAACGTCCTTCGGCTACACCTGCTCCGAATCGGGCGTCACCCTCGACTGAGGGTGACACGGTCGCGCCCCGCGCCCGCGTCTTGTATCGTTCCCTAGACGACTACCTCACCCGATACCGAGGTCCTTATTCATGTCTAGTGTACTCCCGCGTCTCCTCCTTCCTGCTCTTTGCGTCTGTGTCATCGCCTGTAGCGACGACGCTGGCGAGAACCTCCCAGACGGCGGATTCAGCACCGGGGAGCAAACGAGTGGGGGACAGACGAGCAACCCATCGACCGCAACCTCCACGAGCGGACCTACGACGACCTCCACGGCGGACCCCACGATCGAGCCCACGACGACCGGCACCGAGTCATCGACCACGACATCCAGCGACCCGTCGACGACCGACACGACCGACACCACCGACGGCACCACCACCGACGCCACCACTGGCACCACTGGCACTGGCACCACCGGCGACGAGACAACCGGCCCTGTGGCGGCGTGTGACAACGACACCATCGACGACAACGAGGTCTGCTTCGTCGTGGGGGACACGGTCGCGACCGGTGCGACGCCCAGCGACATCGCAAGCGGCGACTTCGATGGCGACGGCAGCATCGACGTGGTCGTCACCTCGGTCGGCGGCAACAGCGTCGCCCTACACCTTGGGGACGCAACCGGCGGGCTTGCAGCCGCGGCCAACACCGCGGTCGGAACCAACCCGACGCGCATCATGGCCGCCGAGTTCTCCGGCGACACCAACTGGGATGCCCTGGTGACCAACACCGATGACGACACCGTCAGCGTGCTCATTTCGGATGGAGCCGGTGGGTTCGTCGAAACCGTGCTCACCGTAGGCGACCAGCCGGTCGACCTTGCTCTGGCAGACCTCGACGGCGCGAACGGCCTCGACTTCGCGGTCGCCAACGCCGGCGACATCAACTACCAAACCTCCGTCAACGACGGCGCGGGCAACTTCACCTTGGTTGGGCCCTGGGCGGTCGGAGACAACATCACCGAAATCGCCGGCGTCGCGCTGGGCAACATCGCCCTCAATGGGATGACACCCGACGCGTTCTTCGGCGGCGGCAATGCCTACGCGGCAACGCCCGGCACCGGTGCCGGTGGCGTCATGAACGACGGCGTCATCATCGGAAACAACGCTGGGATGGACCTGGCCCGGTTCAACCCCGGCGACTTCAACGGCGACGGCGAGCTCGACATCGCCGCGACCGATGGCAACAACGCTCGCCTGTTCGTTGGAGATGGCAACAACGGCGGCGCCGGCTTCAACAACAACGCGTTTGGCCCGCACACCAACGTGTCCGAGGCCGTGCTCGCAGATGTCACCGGCGAAGGCAACGAGGACCTCATCGTGACGGCGGAGGGCGACGACCAGGTCGTGGTCTACGTCGGAGCCGGAGACTCCACCTTCGACGACGGGACCCCGTTCGACGTCGGCACGGCCCCCTCGGGTGTTGCCGTCGCCGACCTCAACGAAGACGGCGTGGGCGACATCATCGTCTGCAACCGGGGCAGCGGCGACATCACCATCCTGCTGTCGAACCCGTAGGGCTAGCCGCCCGCCCGCAACAACACGACCGCGTCCGGGTCAGCGTAGAGGTGGTCGCCCGGCAGGATGGTCACCCCGCCAAACCTCACCGGCACATCACGCCGCCCTTCCCCGCGCTTCTCGGTCTTGCGCGGGTGTGTGCCCAGAGCCTTGATGCCGATCGGAATGGCCGCGATTTGATGGGCGTCGCGAATGCACCCGTGGACCACGATGCCTGCCCAGCCATTGTCGACGGCGCGTTGAGCCAGGTTGTCACCGACCAATGCGCGGCGCCGCGAGCCCCCGCCGTCTACGACCAACACGCGGCCTTCCCCCGGCTCGCGCAAGGTCTCCCCGACCAGCGCGTTGTCCTCGTGCAGCGACAGCGTCACCACCGACCCGTCGAATCCCGGCTTCGCACCATAGCCGCGCAGCTCGAGCTCCAGGACCGCGGCCTCGGGGTGTTCGTCGCAGAGGTCGGCGGTGAAGATCACGGTTCTGCGCCCTGCTGAATCCAGGCGAAGATCGTGTCCTTGTCTTGGTCGCTGATCGTCCGGCCACCAGAGGGCATCGGGTTCCCGGCCCCGCCACAGCCGCAGCCGTCAAGACTGGCGTCCAGCGTGTGCGTTGCATTGATCTTGTGCCACAAGTAGCTGGTCGCGGGGTCGCCGGGCGTGATGTAGGGGACGGCCGCGCTCAGCGGCATCACGCCGACGATCGCGGCGTACGGATCCGTCTCCAGGTCCGGCACGGTCTGGCCGGCGCTGTGACAGCCCGGGCCCTGACAGGTGGAGACCCAGATCGGCACGATATCGGGCGCGTGCGCGATGGGGCCGGTGGAGGTGTCGCCGGCTTCGCTGCCCGACTCGGCGGAGTCCGTCTCGCCGATGCTGTCGTCGCTGGGGGACGAGGTCGTGGTGCTCGTCGTTCCCGAGGCGTCATCGCCCTCGAGCAGTCCGTAGAACAGCGCCACTTCGTCGTCGATCGCCGTCACCAGCTGATCCGTCACGTCGAGCTCGACCGTGGGCAGCTTGATCCAGGTCCCGGAGTCTGCGGAGAAGTCCTCGCGGTGGATGGCCGCCACCGCCGTGCCCGTCGGGTCGTTGGGCAACTTGCGGGCGTATGTGACCTCGGCGTTGATCATGAGATCGACGTCCGGTTGGACCCGATAGGCAGGCCCGAAGATGGGCGGCGGCGTGTCGCTCGGCGTCACGACAAACTCACGCTCGCGCTCGAGGGCGCCGGGGAGAATGAGGACCGTCAGCACCCCGTCATGCGAGCTGATCTGGCCGCCAGAGGGCCCAATCCGAGCGCGTACGGTGCGTTCGTCGTCATCAGGCGCGCATCCGAACGCGGATGTGACGGACGCTGCGCACAGCAGCGACAGACCTAGTCGAAGCGTCTTCACGGTGCGGCACAAACTAGCACGTTCGGGGCGTGAGAACTCCCCAACAGGCATCTGGACCTGTGTACAACCGCGCCATGTCATCGCACCGGGGCTCGGGGTTGTGTACATTCTGAGCATGAGCTTCGGGCGCAAATCCCTCACGCTGTTCGCACTCGTGAGCTCGGTTGGGGCGACCGCCTGCAACAACGGCGGGTCCACAAGCGCATCGTGCGAAACCATCGATGAGGCGGGCGGGATCGTCAGCTCGGCGGACGGCACGCTATCCCTGAGCTTCCGCCCCGGGTCGGTCTCCGAGTCGACCGAGGTCTGCATCGCCGAGGCCCAGCGGCCACCCGATGGCCCTCCCAACGTCTATGGCCAGGCCTACCGCGTGACGCCCGACGTACCGGTCGGGGTCAACATCTCGGTCACCTACCGCGCCCCTCTCCCTCCCGACACCAGCGGGGCCGCCGTCGGCGTGATCCGCCGAGAAGACTTCGACGCCGCCGCGGGCAAGTGGCTCGCGCTTCCGATCACTCGGCTCGAGCCCTCCAACGATCTCATCGCCGGGACCGACACCCGCATCTCGATGTTCTATGGACTGCTCGACGACGGCGGTTCGGGTCCCGCAAACCCGACGACGACCGGCACCGACAGCGACACCGCCTCGAGCGGTACGACCGATGCGACCGACACCGCGACGGCGACCTCGGGCAGCACCGACGACAGCGTGGGGCCCGAGACCGACGACAGCACGACGGGGAATACCGAGTCCGCCTCGAACACCGATACCAACCCCACCGGCGACACCGACGGGAGCACCGAAACCTCCGCCTCAGAGTCCGAAACCGGAGACCCGGTCAGCTGCGACAACCTCCCGATGGGGCCGTTCGACATCACCCAGATCGCGACGTTGACCCCTGGCGGGCCCGAGGACCTCGCGATGACCGGAAACGGCACCTTCGTGCTCGCGGACGGCGGGACGCTGGTCGAGATGGATGGCGACGGGAACACGACCGCGTGGCTCGCAGGCCTCCCGTTCGACGAGGACATTTTGGGTATTCGCTTCGATTCCGCCGGCACGCTCTACGCCGCGGTCGGGCTCAACGGCACCGATCTGTGGTCGTTCACGACGGCCGGCAGCACCAACGAGTTCGACACCTTGCTGCAGCTTCCCAACGCGATTCACGTCGACAGCGACGACCAGATCTGGATGTCCGACTACTTCGGCGACAGCATCAGCCGCATCGACCCGGTCGCACAGACCGTCGTCGAGGTCATCGGAAACAACGCCAACACGGCCAACGGTGTGTTCTTCGACGAGCAGCGCGGGATGCTCTACTGGGCGAACTACTCGCAGAGCCAAATCTGGGGCGCCGTCATCACCGGCGGCACCGCCGGCGCGCCCATCCCGGTCATCGACCTCGAGGGCGTCTCGGACGGCATGACCATGGACGAGTGCGGCAACCTCTATGTGGTCGACCAAGGCGGCATCCAGGGGAACATGCCGTGCCGGATCGACCGCATTGAACTCGACGAGGCGGGACAAAGCGGCCAGGCCTTCGAGATCGCCAGCGCCGGAGAGCTTGGCAACGGCTGCGCCAACGCGCAGTTTGGCTACGGGTTTGGCGACTCCAGCGATCAAGCGCTGTTCGTCACCGGCCAGGCGGGCAACGTCTACCGGATCGAGATCGGCCTCTCGGGCTACCCGATCACGCTTCCTGGCGGCTGAGCCTGCAGCACGTCCTGCAAGCGGCGCAGCGCGAGCTCGCTCTTGCCGTCCTCGATGTCGCCACGGACGCACGCCGCGATCGCGTCGGCCAGCGGCATCCATCGGCATCGCGCGCCCTCTTCCATCGGTGAACCGTCGGTGGGCGCGACCTCGGCCGCCGCCGGGTCTTCGATCTCGGCGGCGGTGAGCCAATACTTCTCGGGCATGGACCCCGGGCTGGGAAACGTGGCGGCCCCGAGGAACTGGAGCTTCGCGGGGTCGATGCGAAAACCGGCCTCCTCATGAGCCTCCGCGGCCGCCCGCGCCCGGATCCCGGCCTCGCCCACGTCCCCCCGCTCCACGATCCCTGCGACGACCTCGGTCAGCATGAGCCGCCGCGTCTCGGGAACCGGGAGCGTCTCGGGCGGACGCCCCAACCACAGCGCCGGCCGAAGCCCCTCTCGGAGCAGCACCTCCACCCCTGTGTCTCGCGCCCGGTGATACAGCGCGACCACGCCGGCGTCGGCCCCCTTCGCCCGACCCAAAAAGTCGCAGACGTACTGCTCCGATGTGGAGCCGTCATCGCGACGATTGCGCAACGTGTACCGCTCCACCTGAAGGAATCCGTCCGGGCCCCCGTGCTGCTCGTACCCATCCACAATGATTCCGACAACCTCTGGACTCGACACGCACAGACCATGCTCGCCACAAAGACGGGTGTCGAGCCCACTGCGTGCTACCGTCCGGCGCTCCGATGACCTCCAAGGCGGAGCGCGCATTGTTCGTAGACATGGACGGCACCTTGGTGGCGACCGATGTCCTGTGGGAGGCCTTCTTCAAGGTCCTCAAGGCGCAGCCCTGGGTTGCCCTGCTCGCCGTCGCGTGGCTGATCCGTGGGCGGGCCACGCTCAAAGACGAACTGTCCAAGCGCGTCGTCATCGACCCCGAGGCTCTGCCGTATCGAGAGGACGTCTTGGCGTTCGTCCGAGCCCGCAAAGCCGAGGGAGACACGGTCATCCTCGCGACCGCAAGTGCCCGTCCGTGGGCCGAGGCTGTCGCGAAACACCTGGGGTTGTTCGATGACGTCCTGGCTAGTGACGCCGAGAACAACCTCAAGGGCGCCAACAAACTCGCCGCAATCGAGCGGTACTGCCAAGACCGCGGCCACGCGAAGTGGGGCTACGTCGGCGATGCGCACGCCGACTTGCCCATTTGGGACCAGGCCGACGAGGTCTTTGTCGTCGCTCCGAGCGCTGCCCTCAAGCAACGAGTCACGGGCGCGACGCAGGTGTTCGGCAAGAAGCCGAGCCTCATCAAAGCCGCGATCAAGGCGATGCGCCCGCACCAGTACGTCAAGAACGTCCTGCTGTGGGTACCGTTGATGCTCGGCCACGCGTACGACGACTCCGGCAAGCTGTTCGCGGCGCTGGTCGCGTTCGCCACGTTCTCGCTGACCGCATCCTCGATCTACCTCTTCAACGACATGCTCGATGTCGAGGCGGATCGGGTGCACCCGAAGAAGAAGTACCGTCCGTTCGCCTCCGGCAACCTCCCGCTGCTGTACGGACCGCCGATGGTCGCCACCCTCATCGCGGTCGCGCTCACGCTCTCGGTGTTGTTCCTGCCCAAGGGGTACCTCGGCGTGCTGCTGATCTACCTCGTCGTCAACAGCGCCTACTCGATCACGCTCAAGAGCAAGATGCTGATCGATGTGATGATCTTGGCCAGCCTCTACACGCTGCGCATCTTCGCCGGTGGGGTGGCCACAGATCTCCGGGTTTCCGAGTGGCTGCTGGCGTTTTCGATCTTCTTCTTTACCTCGCTCGCGTTCGCGAAGCGCTACGTGGAACTCGACCAGGTCGCAGCCGAGGGCAAAACCGAGGCCAAGGGTCGCGGCTACAGGGTCGAAGACCTGGAACTCATCATCAGCGTGGGGCCAACATCGGGATACCTCGCGGTGCTGGTGTTTGCGCTGTACATCAACAACGGACTGCCAGGCTTCTACGTCAACAAGTGGCTGCTGTGGCTCACCTGCCCGCTGCTGCTGTACTGGATCAGCCGGCTGTGGTTCCTCGCCAAGCGTCGCGAGCTTCACCACGATCCCGTGGTCTTCGCGGTGACCGACAAGTCGAGCCTGGCGGTGGGCGTGTGCGTCGGTCTGTTGCTGCTTCTCGCGGCGCCACCGTGGTGAGGCCGGCCAGGCGTTCGTCGTCCGCGGCCCGGCCCTACTGCATCACGCGGCGGATCTTGAACTGGGTCTGGCCCAGCAGCAGCAGCGACCCGTACGGCACCGCCGCCGAGGAACGCAGCCGGCAGTACGTCCCGTTGGCGCTCCCCATGTCTTCGATGAAGAGCCCCTCATCGCGGCAGGTGAAGCGGCAGTGCGCGCCGGAGACGAACGTGTCCTCGGGGAGCTCGATGTCGGCGCTCTCGCGTCCGACGATCAGACCCGAGCCGCCGATGGGAACCGTAGTGCAGGCGGTCCCAGACATCGGGTAGCAGGTGACCGCTCCCCAACCGGTACCTTGCGCGCTGTAGCGCAGGAGCGATTCCCCGACGCGGAACTCGTCTCCATCCCGCACCGCGAGCCGCTCATCGACCTGACGATAGACCCCAGAACGCCCCATCGGCTCGACGCGGATTCCTCCGCCGGGAAGGACGAACAACTGCGCGTGTGCGGGTTCGATGTGAGGGTCGTCGCCCCAGGGTTTGTCGGGATCACGGCCGACCTCCAGCATCTCGCCGGAGGCAAGCTCACGCTCCCACACGGCCTCGCCGCCTTTGCCCAACATCACCAGTCGCACGCTAGCCGGCTTCGCGACCGCGGTCGCGTCGATGTCCAGCTTCGGCATCCGCGGGTTGGTCGGCAGGCTGTCCGAAGACGGCATGTGCGAGCGCTGCGGTGCGCGAAGATCCAAACGCGGCGCCGTGCTGGGCTGGGCGAGCTGAGGCTCGGCTTCAGACGCGGCAAATCCCCCGGCCGGCGGCGAAGTTCCCTCGACAAACGTCGGACTCGTGGGGGTTTCGACCGGCGTCGCGCCCCCGTCGTCGCCCTTCGACGGCGGAACATCCGACGCCCGGGTGACCACCGTGATGTCGGGCGGGCTGCGTTGGGCGGCAGACGCATCCTGCTCCGCGTTCGTCGTGGTTGCGGCAGGAGCATCCCCCCCGGAGTCCGGGGCATCTTCGGCGGGCGGCGTCGTGAGTTCCGCCGCCCCGGCCACGGTCTTGGGAGCCGGCATGGCCGGACTCGCCCCGAGCTCCTCGCCGAGCGCGAGTAGGTCGGGGTGGCCGGGGTTTGCCGCGATCAGCAGTCGGAAGGCGTCTTGTGCCTCGGCGTGAAATCCCCGAAGCATCAAGAACTGGAGCTCGCCAACCTCCTCGGAGACGTTGGCATGTTCGGTGGCCTTCTTGGCCCGAGCCACGGCGGCATCGACCTCGGGCTCGAGCGAGAGCGGCTCGGATCCGTCCTCGACAACATCGGCGAGGGGCGCGGTGTCCGGGTCGGCCGCGGGCTCCTCGCCGAGTTCCTCTGCGATCATGCTGACCACCTCTCGAGGCGGCTTTGCGGGCTCGACCTTCGCCGCAGCACCCGGGGGCGGAACGTCGGCCACAGGCTCGCCCGCTGTGTTGGGCAACCCTGAGCGCACCGACTTGGGCAACGTCGGCTCGGCCGGAACGAGCGCAGGAGATCCGCTGCCGCGCCGCACGGTCCTGCTGCCCGGCTCCAACGGGCCAATGGCAGGAGCATCGCTACCGTCCGTCTCCCACTCGAAGTCCTCGACCGGCTCAGCTCGCTCCGGATCTGGCGGAGCCTTTTGGACGACCGTGTTGCCGGTGACCGCCGGCGGGAGGTGGGGCGAGCGGGCCCCACAGTTCCAGCAGAACCCCGCCCCGACCTGCACCTCTTCGGCGCAATCGCGACAGGGCTTGGTTTGCCCAACTCCGGACGCCGCTTCGTCCGGGCGCGGCTCCCCGCAGTTCGAGCAGAAGTTCCCGCCGTCCGGCAGCTCCGCGCTGCAGCGTTCGCAGTCCACGTCCGGCGAGGATATCGCGGGCAAGGCCTCGGGGCGATCTTTCGAACACGAACACTGCACGCATGTCCGCGTGCGCTTGCTACTCTCCGCGCGATGCGGCGCGCCGAAAGAGCCGACAAGATCGGCGAGATCCTCGAGCGGCTCTATCCCAAGCCACCGATCCCGCTCGACCACAGCGACCCGTACACGCTGCTGGTCGCGGTCATGCTCTCGGCCCAAACCACCGACAAGAAGGTCAACGAGGTCACGCCTGGCCTGTTCTCGCTTGCCGGCACGCCGCAGGCCATGGCGGAGCAACCGGTCTCCTCGATCCTCGGGTCCATTCGTCAGCTGGGCCTCGCGCCGACCAAGGCCAAGAACCTCCGACGGCTCAGCGAGCTGCTCGTGGAGCGGCACGATGGTGTGATCCCAGCAGACATCGACGCCCTCGAAGCCTTGCCCGGCGTGGGGCACAAGACCGCCTCGGTGGTGATGTCTCAGGCGTTCGGCGTTCCGGCGTTCCCGGTCGACACCCATATCCACCGGCTGGCCGCGCGCTGGCAGCTCTCGGGGGGGACCACCGTCGAGAAAACCGAGGCCGACCTCAAACGTTTGTTCCCCGAGGACACGTGGAACCGTCGCCACCTTCAGATCATCTTCTTCGGTCGCGAGTTCTGTCCCGCCCGAGGGCATGACCTCAGCCAGTGTCAGATCTGCGGCTGGGCTGCCACGAAGAAGCGGATGGCGCAGGAGCTTCGCAAATGAGGCCGGGCCGGGTGAGCCTGACGGCCGTGGCCGTGGCGGCCGCTCGAGGGCTCGCGCGGTCCCCGGATGCCACAGCAGCCGCATTGCTCCCCGTGCCGTTGGGTTCGGCGCTTTCGTACTGGCAAGCGCTGCCGGCATGGGCACGAGCGGTTCGCCTGGCACCGCGGCTCGCGAGCGCGGGCCTTGTCGACCATCTGGATCTGCGGACCCGCGCGATCGACAGCGAGCTCGAAGAAGCCGTCGACGCGGGCGCACGCTCTGTCGTGATCGTCGGCGCGGGCTTCGACGGCCGGGCGTATCGACTGCCGTACCTACGGAATCTCGATGTGTTCGAGGTCGATCACCCAGACACCTCTGCGTCCAAGCGCGCCCGCGCGGCTGGGCTGACTCCGACCGCCCGTACGCTGCGACACGTCGCGGTCGACTTCGACGAGATGTCGGTCGATGACGCCCTCGAAGAACACGGACACGACGCAGCCTCCCCCACGGTCTGGATCTGGGAGGGGGTCACGCCCTATCTCCCGCCGGCGGCGACGGAGATCACCCTTCGCGCAATCGCCCGGCGTAGCGCCCCCTCGAGTCGACTGCTGATGACCTACGCAGTACCGGAGCTGGTCGGCCGGTCGGCGCCCCGGCTCGAAGCCCTCGTCCGGCAGGGGTTTGCCTGGCTCGGCGAACCATTGCGAGGTGCCATGACGCCACAAGAAGCAGCGCATCGCGTGCAAATGCATGGGTTCGAGTCGATTCGAGACAGCGGACAACGCGAATGGGCCGGGGCCCGAAACATCGCGTTTCACCTGGCGCGACCACTGAGAGCCGAGCGCCTGCTGGTTTCCGCCAAAGCCTGACCGGGCTACCGCGGTTTTGACCAGACGAGGGGCTGGTTGCCAATGCCAATGTGGGATATCCTCCGCCGGTGCGGATTCGCTACGCAGCGCGGACCGACGTGGGTCTCAAGCGGACCCATAATGAGGACTACTTCGCGCTCATCGAAGAGGACCGTCTCTTCATGGTCGCCGATGGCATGGGTGGTCATGCTTCCGGCGACGTCGCGAGCAAGATGTCCACAGAGGTCGTCGGCGAGTTCTATCGGCACAGCCGCAATGCCAACGCGACGTGGCCCTTCCGCTACGACCCGACCCGGTCGTTCGCGGAAAACCGCATGATCGCCTCGGTGCGTCTGGCGAACGAGCGTATCCACTACGCGTCCCAGCGAAACCGAAGCCAGCGAGGCATGGGCACCACCGTTGTGGTCTTCCACCTCAACGGTCACGACGGCTATGTGGGTCACGTTGGGGATTCCCGGGTCTACCGCGTCCGCGATGGTGAGATGGTCTCGCTCACCCGAGACCACTCCCTGCTCGAGGACTGGAAGGACGCACGTCCCGACCTCACCGAGGAAGAGATCCGCGACTTCCCCCACAAGAACGTGATCACGCGGGCGCTCGGCATGCGCGACACCGTCGAGGTCGACGTCACCCGCTTCCAGATCAAGAACCGGGATCGCTTCCTTCTGTGCTCCGACGGTCTGTGCGGAATGTTGACCGACGAGGAGATGCACGACGTGGTCGCCGCGCACGATGACCCCGAAGAGATCGTGGCCGACCTCATCGACCGTGCCAACGCCGAGGGCGGTGAAGACAACATCACCGCCATGCTCATCGAGTGTTTGTTTTAACGATATAGAGGGCGCTTGCGCGCGCCCTCTCCCCGCCGGCGAAGCCGTCGGGGGCCCCTCTCCCTTCGCCCGGCCCTCTCGGGCCGTTGGTTCTCCG
>CAYGTG010000040.1:11988-17526 GCA_964352485.1 uncultured Nannocystaceae bacterium
GGGGCCCCTCTCCCTTCGCCCGGCCCTCTCGGGCCGTTGGTTCTCCGCGACCGACCTCGCTGTGTTTGGGGAACCCTCTCCCCGCCGGCGGAGCCGTCGGGGGCCCCTCTCCCTTCGCCCGGCCCTCTCGGGCCGTTGGTTCTCCGCGACCGACTCGCTTCTTCAGGGGGCCCCCTTCCGCTCGCCGGGCCGGACGCGTTGAGGGGGCAGTCTCGGTAGGTTTGGGATGGTTTTGTTGTCAGCGGTGCTGGGGGTGCGCGTTGGGGAGGACAGGCGCTTGGTCCGCGCCGGGACTCCACTTTCATGCGCAACGAAACGGCCGAATTCGATACATTACGGGCAATTCAGGTTCCGAGCCTGTGTGCAGGCACACTTCCCAAGCTCGGTTTCGCGCTCGCGGGGATGGCTCTCCTCGCCGCCGGCAGCGGTGGTTGTATCCAGGATACGGACTGTGGAATCTGCGACCCCAACAACCTCCTGCTGGAGTCGATCTCGGGCATCAACTACGCCGCCGACAAGGTCCACATCCTCAACCCCAAGTGCGACGGTGACGACTGTCCCGGCCCCATTTCGCGGGGTTCCTACTTCATCGAAGACATCATCCCCTGCGAGGAGACCGACGAGGCCCAAGCGTCCGCGGACGCGGCGGAGTACTGCCGGCTCTCACCGCTGGTGACGTCCTCCGGCGTGGAGTTCATCTTCAACAACCTCCTGGACCCCACGTCCGTCGAGCTCGTTCGCAAGCGCCCCGACAACCCGCAGCTGTTCGAGGTCTACGACTGGAAGCCGGATGTCCTTCAGATTCAGGGTCCGATCACGCGCTTCAACGGCGACTACGCCGCGGGCCAAGGGCAAAACGCTCCCGACACGATGAGCCGTTTGGTGAACCTGTCGTGCATCGACAACATCACCGCCAACGGGGGGGAGTTCACCCACGAGGACTACGAGGACCCCGCGACCAACCCATGCAACGCGGTCAACCCGGCCACGGGCAAGCCGATGAAGCTCTTCGAGTCCGGCACGGTCAAGGCTGCGCGCGGCATCACCACCGCCAACAGCAGCAGCTGCACCAGCCCCGAGGAGGGCCCGGACACGTGCTGCTCCTACTGCAACTTCATCCTCTCGACCAAGATCGACCGCTACGGCATCGACGACTCCAACACCCCACGAAGCCCCAACCCCAGCACCACACAGCCCGGCGGGACCCCCTATGCCGACGCGATCACGTGCGGCGGCCCCGAGGAGGCCGGGTCGGTCATCGATCGGTACGCATCCTGCTCGGGCTTCGTGACCTCGGTCGACCGGGGCGACGAGGAGCAGCGGTGGGAGTACGCGTGGTGCGAGTCGGGGACCTCCGGCGCCGACTGCCCCTTGGAGGTCCAAACGTTCCGGGTGCCGCTGTTCGACAAGCTGCGAGAGACGCACCCCGACCTTCGCCCGGCGGGCATGGAGAACCTGACCTCGAAGTGCAGCGAGTCGGACGACTGCGGCGCCGTCCATGGGCTCTCGGGGACCGAGTGTATCGGGACCCACGCGGACACGGGCGGAGCGTGCCTCGCCGAAGCCTACGATGACGGAACCTGCGAGAACGCGGTGTGTCGACCCGAGTGGGTCGTCGACTGTGTTCGGGACGAGAGCACCACCGGGACGCAGACCGCGTATTGCGTCGATCGCCGGTTCGACGCCGTCGGGGGCGCAGCGTGCATGGCTGCAACCGCCGCGGTCGAGGACGAAAGCACCTACGGCCGCGTCGGCCCACAAGGAGCCGGCGTCTCCGACTGCTCGGCCGAGGGCGACGGCTGCGCTCAACGAGGCGCGGGAGCCAGGTTGGCCTTCACGGACTGGAACGAGAACCGAAGTCTCACCGCCGAAGAGGCCTGCCAAGGTTCCCTCTACGGACCGCTGCGCGCCGGGGAAGACGGCTTCGCCTGCGACCCGTACTACCAGAGCAACCTCGCTCCCCTGCCGCTGTTCGAACGCGACCGCAATCTCCCGGACCAGGCACGGCGCTGCATCTGTCCCAACAGCGGATCGCTCGAGTTCAACCGCGACGCCCTCGAGGCCGACGGTTGTGTCGAGTCGGTGGAACGCGGTTGCTACGATTCCGATGGGGACCTCGTCGCGGATCGAGCGGGCCGATACGCGGTGAAGTTCGCCTCGCCCGAACCCGGCACGCGTCCGGGCGGCATCATCTATGACCCCGCGCTCAAGGGCTTCGAGTGGCGCCCCGCCGATCTCGGCGGCGTGCCTCGGGCCGACGTCGAGACCTGTGCAGAGGGAACCCGGGGGGTCGGCGCGCTCAACCGCCACGACGGTTGGCGTGCCCGAGACACCGGCCTCGTCGAGACGTTCGAAGACTTCGACACCGCGATGTGCTCTGGGCAGACCTACGACATCGTCTTCACCGAGCCAGGCGACGAGGACAACCCAGCCCACATCGTCGACAAGGCCGACAACACCCTCGCAGGCAAGTCGGTCTACACATTCGAGACCTCCCAGTTCCACGTCGTCCCGGAGTCCGGCGCGCCCAGGGACAACCTTCGCATCGGTGCATGCGTCGACTTCTCCCTGCGCTTTTCCAACAAGTACGACACGAGCGAGGAGAACCTCTCCAAGCTCCAGCTCTACCGCGTGGCGTGCGTTGGAGAGGGCCAGCAGCGCGTCTGCGAGCTTGCGGAGCCTGACCCGTCCTGTGCCAGCGGCACGCCCGATGCCGGTGCATGCTGCGAGATCGCTCCGGTCGCAGGCGGTCCATCGTGCGCACAGACCAAGGAGGAGCTCGAGGCGCAGCGCGACGCAGGCAACTCCTGCATCGCTCCGTGCCTGGTGGTCAACGTCGCCTTCCAGCAGCTCGGCCAGGTCGCCGTTCAGGTGGACCCGGTCGAGTTTGGCCGCTACCTCCAACAGAACGAGACGTACAGGATGCTGGCGCCGATGGCCGGGACGCTCGAGCAGGCGATGAGCGACCCGGACGTGTACAGCTCGGTGTTCTGGGACGCATGCGGCATGCCGCTGGTCGCCGAAATGGCGGACGCCTACGTGTACGACTTCCGGATCGACGAGCCCAAGTGCGCCGAAGACCAAGACCGCGACGGCGTGCCGCTGTCGTGTGACAACGATGGGGACAAGCTCTTCAGCCCAAACCAAGACGACCTCGACTTCGACCGCGACGGCTTCGGTCTCAACGACCTCTGCCCCGTGATCGCCGGACCCTCGGACAACACCGCCGACTCCGATCGAGACGGCGTGGGCAACGAGTGTGACTCGTGCCGGGACACGACGACCTTCTACAACGCCAACGCTGCCGCCGCTGCGGTGCCCGACTATCTACGCATCCGCAACATCCCCGACCAGACGGACACCGACCACGACGGCATCGGAGACGTCTGCGACAACTGCATCGTGACCGCCAACTGCGGGGACTACGGTCCGGGCGATCACCACGAAGTCGGCGAACCGCTGCCCGAGAGCAGCGACCTGTGCCAAACCGCGCGCGAGAACAGCATGGCCGGCGAGGCGTGCGAGGGGATGAGGGTCACGGCCTTTGCCGCGGGCCCGGTCGGTTTCGACGCGCAGGATGACTTCGACCAAGACGGACTCGTCAACGTTTTGGACTATTGCCCCAGGCAGCCGCTGCCCGAGGAACCCATCGCCTGTGAGCGTGAGACCCAGGAGGAGGACTGCGGCCCCGACCGCCCTTGCTCACCGGCCGGGGTCTGCAACCACCTCGACAGCGACGGCGATGGGGTTGGAGACCGCTGCGACACCTGTGCGTTCGAGCCCAACCCGACGCAAGCCATGGAGGGCGGCTCCCAGGACGACGACCCCGATGGGGACTTCGTCGGCGAAGTCTGCGAGCTCGGAGCCGCGAAAGGCTGCGGCGAGCGAGACAATGCGCGCCCGTTCGGATTTCACCGGGTCACGGCCGGAGGAAACTGCTGCACCACGCAGCTGATCGAAGCCGATGCCGCGGCCGCCGCCGCCTCCGCGGAGAAAGGCGGAAGGATCGCGGTCGGGGACCTGTTGCTCGCAGGCACCTGCTCCGACCTCGACGACCTCTCCACCTGCACACCGCTGACCGGGATTCCCTTCGATGACCAGGGCCAGTTCTTCGATGACGCCGCGGGGAACCCGCTTCTGGATCTTCCCGTGCGGACCCGTGAAAACTGCACCGAGGAGCAGCAAGAGGCGCTCCTGTGCTTCCAGCTCCCCGCGGAACTCGAGAACACCCCCGGCGTCCTCACAGCGCCGCCCGGGTGCGAGGCAGAGCTTGCGGAGGCTGGAGTCACCGCGCTCGAGAACCTGATCCAGCCGCTGACGGATCTCGACTTCTCGGCCGAGCCCAACCCCTTGGACTCCCTGTGGCAGAACATGTGCTTCCTGCCCCAGGTTGACCAGGACTACGACGGCATCGCCGACTCCTGCGACAAGTGTCGGTTTGCCTTCGACCCCTCCGACCGCCCCTATCGCGATCCGAACGGGGTCTTGGACCCCGGCTTCGGCGCCGCCTGCAACGGCATGCTTCGCCCCGACGAGGTCTGCGAGCTCCGCGACACGGACGACGAGGCGGCGGCGGAGGATACGGACGACATGGGGGGATCGACCGGCGGAGGCAGCACCGGCGAATGATCTCGCCGACAGGGCTTCCTCACACCCGGTCCCGGTCGCCTCGCGCGTCCGGGCCCGCCCTGCGTTCCGCCTCAAACTGTCGATCAGCCACAAAGACCGCTGCTGGGCCGCTACGCCGCCCTAGGCGCCGAATCTACATGTCCCACCGATGGGACCAAAAGGTCTTCCGAAACCGGCGGGTTCTATGTAGGGTACGGCCCGCCTAGGCTATCGGGTAACGGCCAAAAGCACACACGGGCACACGGTTCATGACTACTCATCGTCTTTCGCCAAATCGCAGCGAGCTTCCAGGCTTTCGTCGCCTCGCGTCCACAGCTGCGAGCTCGCTCGCGCTCGCGGGGCTCGCCACGCTCGGTCTGGGCAGCACCGGCTGCATCCAGGACACGGACTGCGGAATTTGCGACCCGGACAACCTGATCCTCGAGTCGATCTCGGGCATCAACTACCAGTCCAACAAGGTCCACATCCTCAACCCGGAGTGCGATCCGAGTCAGGACAGCTGCCCGGGGCCGATCAGCTCGGGAACGTACTTCATCGAGAAGATCATCCCCTGCGAGGAGACCGAGGAGGCCCAGAAGTCCGCCAACGCGGAGGAGTACTGCAGGCTCTCGCCGCTCGTCACCGCGTTCGGCATCGAGTTCATCTTCAACAACCTGCTCGACCCGACGGCCATCGAGCTGGTTCGCAAGCGACCGGACAACCCGCAGCTGTTCGAGGTCTACGACTGGAAGACCGACGTCCTGCAGGTCCAAGGACCCATCACGCGATACAACGGCGACTACGTCGCAGGCGGACGAGACGAAGCCGACACGATCAGCCGGCTGGTCAACCTGTCGTGCATCGAGAACGTGACGGCCAACGGCGGCAGCTTCGGCCACGAGTCCTACCAAGACCCGGCCACGAACCCGT
>CAYGTG010000041.1:0-17511 GCA_964352485.1 uncultured Nannocystaceae bacterium
TACGTACAGAGCCCAAGGCACAAATACGGCAGCGGCGGAAGGCCTCGCGCGGGCACACGCTGCCGTATTTGTGCCTTGGGCTCTGTACGTATGCGGGGCACGCGGGAGCGAAGCCGATGCGGATCGATTGGGAGCTGAATGTGGCGATGCCGGCGTGGTGGTTTCAGGAGACGAAGGCGGCTGGGGGGTAACAGTCACGGACGAGACAGGCGGAAGCTCATCGAGCTCCTCATCAGGCGGGGCAGGGTCGAGCACCACCGTTGCCGGTGAGTGTTCCAACCTCGGCACGTCTTGCTCGTTCATCCCGTGTTGCGACGGGTTGTTTTGCAGCGCGACGATTTGTACCGAGACACAGGAGTGCGCGCAGGAGGGCCAGTTCTGCAACGCGGCGCCGTGCTGCGACGGCCTCGCCTGCGAGGAGCCGGGCCCGCGCTGTGCCCGGCCAGCGGCAGTGCCGGAGTAGGCCGCCTCGTGTCCGTGGCAAGACGGTCGTTTGACCGTGGGCGAGCGCGAGACGTGGGACACAAAAAGTCCCCGCTCCGGAGAATGCCGGAGCGGGGTTGGCTGGCTTGTGATGGATGAGGAAGTCGAGCGGGCGCTTGTCTCACGCCGAGCTTGGGAGGAGAGAACTAGCCGGCGCTGGGCGGGCCACCCTTGCCGGAGCGCTTGCCCTTGCCGCCGCGCTTGCCCTTGCCTTCGCAGTCGCCTTTGCGGCCTTTGCGGGCGGCCTTCATTTCGGCGCGGGTCAGCTCGCCGTCGCTGTCGGCATCGATCGTGGAGAAGCGTGCTGCGAGCTTGGTGCCCGCGACTTCGGCCGCGCTGAGCGTGCCGCTGCCATCGGCGTCGTAACGCTCCATCTTGCTGGGCTTGTCGCCACGTTTGCGCTCGGGGGCGTCGGTCGGAGCGGCGAAGAGCAGGGAGGCGGGGACGAGGATTTGGAAGAGAGCGTTCATCGATTCGTTTCCTACACACTCAGGATGAAGCCGCCCGCGGTGGTCCGCCGCCCCGCTTGCGTCCGGCTTTCGATGGGGCCGCGTTTGTGAAGCGGGGGTGGGTGTGTGAGCACCACGTAAACGCGGAGCCCCGGCAATCCCCGGAGCACGAACGAGCGGAGCATTCGGGGTTTCGGGGAGCCGGAGTGCGCCGAGAGACGCCGGGTCGCTGCTATCGGGTTTGCCATCCCACCGTTCACCGAGTCCTTCCTCGAGAAACTCGCGGGGGGTCAGCGACGCCCGCTTTGATCTCGAGTCGCGGGATCGTGGAAGAGCGAGACGGCACCGTAGGCGCGGCAGAGGCGAGGCTCGAGGCCTGCAGCCATGGACCGCCTCAGCTGAATCGACGACGCCAGTGCTACGTGTGCCTGGAGCCGTTTCGCGACCTGCACGCCTACTACCACCGACTCTGTCCGAGCTGCGGCGATGCATCGCTCGACGCCCGAAAGGTGAAGGCGGACCTGCACGGGCGTCGCGCGCTCGTCACGGGGGGACGCATCAAGATCGGCTTCGCCATCGCCTTGCGACTCCTTCGCGATGGCGCCGAGGTGCACGTCACGTCGCGATTCCCGAACGACGCGATGCGGCGCTATCGCGACGAACCCGACGCCGCGGACTGGATGGATCGACTCACCGTCCATGGATGCGACTTCCGCGACCTGCGAGCGCTGCTCACCATGGTTCGTTCGCTCGCCGCCGGAGACCCCTTCGACATTCTCATCAACAACGCGGCCCAAACCGTCTGGCGTCCCCCGGCGTACTACCGGGAGCTTCATGCCGGGGAAGACGCAAAAACCGGGCTCGCCCAGTCCGTGGATGAGCGCACCGAAGCGCTGCTTTCCAGCGTTGACCCCCTCTTTCCAACCGGCACGCGCAACGCATTCGGCGACCCGCTCGACCTGCGGCGCGAGAACAGCTGGGTGATGTCCCTGGGCGATGTCCCGGTGGGAGAGTTCCTCGAGAGTCAGGTCGTCAACAGAATCGCCCCCTATCTGATTTGCTCCGAGCTGCTCGATTCGATGCGATCGGCGGCAGTCCCAGAGAGATTCGTGATCAACGTCAGCGCGGCGGAGGGACAGTTCAGCCGCAACGACAAGCTCGCCCGCCACCCGCACACCAACATGGCCAAGGCGTCCCTCAACATGCTCACCGCGACGTCCGCGTCCGAGCTTGCGAAGGATGAGATCTACATGGTGAGTGTCGATCCCGGCTGGGTGTCCCACGAAGGCCCCGTCGGTCCGTCAGGCGAAGTGATCGGTGCTCGGCGCCTCGGCACACCGCTTTGTGCCGAGGATGCTGCGGCTCGGCTCTATCACCCGATTGCATCGGGGATCTTTGGCCGGCCGCGATACGGCGTGCTGCTCAAGGACTTCGAGGAAGTGGCGTGGTGAGGTCAGCGAGCGCTCTCGGGTGACTTGTTCTTCAGCTTGAGTGCCATCTGGTGAGCCCGGGCCTTGCGTACGGTGATATCGAGGCGGCGACGGTTCGTGTCCGCGTAGGACACTGATCCTGCCGGGAGCCGGGGATTTCAGCGATCGAAGAGCTGGTCGAGGGTCTCGATTGACACCGCACGAACGGCAAGCGCGTCGAGTCCATCTACGTCGGAGTCCACCAGTCGCCGTCGGAAGTCCGCGTCGAGGTGAAACCCACGCGACTCAAGCAGGACCTCGATCAACTGGACCTTGCCCTTCACTTCGCCCTTCGCCTCGCCCTTCGCCTCGCCCTCGGCGATCAAGCGACGGAAGGTGGAGCTTTGGTACTCGTACTTGTTCTTCAGCTTCAGTGTCATTTCGTACTCCAAGGCTTTGCGCGCAGCGGCATCGAGGTGGTGAAAGACCATGTCAGTGTACAGCGTCGCATCGGGCTGGTCGAGGGACTGCGCGGCTCGTAGTGCCGCGCGGCCGACTTCAAGCGCGTGTTCGGAGCGGCCGTGGGCGATCACGGAGAGCGCGGTGATGCCCGGCGTGCGAACCGCCTCGCTGAGGTCGGTCACCACCGGGACTCGGGATGGGCCGATGACCGTGGGGCGCATAACCGAGGTGCCCCGACCGTCGAGGTCGATGGGCTCGGCGCACCAGCGCCCGACACCCGGGTCGGGCGCGAGTACGACGACCATCGCGGGGCAGCGGTACTGCGCGCGGAGGACAGCTTGATACGCAGGCCAGGTTCGGCGTTTGTCCGAGTCGCGGGTGAGCTGCACTTCGAAGATCATCATCCGTGTGGGCTTGTCGGAGCCATTGGGGACAAACTCGACGACGAGATCGGCTCGGTACTCGGGGGGTTGGATCTCGCTGTAGCTTTGGTCTCGGGTGCGGAGTTGGAGGTCCACAGGCATGGGCTCGCCGGTCGCCCATTCGGCGATGGTGCGCGTCATGGCCTCACTCTCGCGGACCATGGCGACCAGCACCTCGTGAAGCTGCGACGGCATCCAGGGCGGAACGTAGTGCGTGGGTTGGTGTTCGGCGAAAGAAAAGCGGGCGGAGGTGCAGGTGCGAGCCGATCCGGCCTTGGGGTTTCCGCTCGGGTACGGCGCCGGCCAGCGTCTTCGCGGTTCAGCCGTCCCATCACCCGCAGCAAAGATCCGCCGTCCCGTCGTTGTCGTTGTCCGCCCGGTATACCCGCGATGACTTGTTCGTCCATGAGGGGCTCGGCGTTGGCGTTGAAGGTGCGAACCCAGCCGGTCAAGAGTTGATCGATGGTGTAGGCGACGGCGATGTTGCCGTCTGCGTTGATGCCCACGCTGACCGGGGGGACGTGGCGCTCGCGGGGATGGTTGACGTAGATGGGGCCGTGCTGGTTGACCTGGGCGACTCCGAGGAGCTGGCCGCTCTTGTCGTAGGCGTGCAGGAAGCCGTCGTGTGTGTCGTTGGAAACCCAGGTGACGGCAAAGCTGCGGTTCGGGGAGAGCATCATGGCGCCTGCCGGCCCGGACTGCAGACTTCGAGCATCTGTTGCCGAAGCTTCGGCGTGGATACCGGCACGCGGGCGCGCGGGCGTCGGTACGGGACTTGGCCGCACCTTTGTCGTCGGTGTGCGTGCCGACCTCGATGACCTTCACTTCGGCGTGATCGCGCCGTATGCCGCCGACCGGGTGACCTCCAGCGTCTGCATGTTCTGGGTCGATCGGCTCATGGCGCGTCAGTTGGCCGTTGGTACGGGGACGCGGAAGGTGTGGTTCATGCGATGGGCGACTTGAGGCCCGTCCGACTGCCCTCCGGCGGGTGCGACAACCAGAGTTGCGTGCTTCTGTTCGCTCTCCGGGTCCGAGAGCTCCCCATTCCCGAGCTCTCCATTACCGTTCCAGCCCCAACAGGCAACGCGTCCGTCGGTTCGCAGTCCACACATGTGAACCGATCCGGCGCTGAGCTGGACGATGTCCGTGGCGCCGGAGATCGTCTGCACCTTGTTCCAACGGGGGTCCTCGGGCCCGGGGACCTGGCAGAATACGGGGCCGTCCGTTTGAACTCCGCAGATGCGGTTCAAGGCGGACATCATGGCGATGGTGCTGAACCCGGTGCCAAAGCTCTCGTACACCGGGAGAGGGTCGGCGGCGTGTTCGGGGGCGAGGGGCGATGAAGCCATGATGTACGAGACCGACCCATTTGCATGGAGTACGGCGATGGCGTGTTGGCTGCGGATAAACTCGCGGATGTCTGAGGAGAACGACGCCTCATACTCTGGATTAAGGTCGCACTCCCCCCGCCGCGACCTCTCACCGAAGCACTCTGGGAGCGGTCCGTACAACGTTTTTCCGGCCGCGGAGAGGGTGGGAGCACGACTGTCCAGGAGCACGCCCGCCTCGACATGCGGCCGCTTCAGTAGCCCGGCTTCCAGTGTATCCGCGCCGCAGTCGTCGATGCAGATGAGTGCGCCTTCGTCCGAGATTCGGCAGACCCCCACGGTTTCGACATCCAGCAGTGGAGACCCGACGGGCAGCGTTGCGGGACGGGGGAGCAGGCGGGTGGAGAGGACCTCCCTTTTGTCGTGGCGCACGACCTCGTCCGGGAACGCCTCGAGCCAGCGTCTTTGTTGTTCTTGAGACTGTTCGAGACTTCCGTCGCCGTCCCGGCAGCCGTGGACCGAGCCCGATGCATGCATCTTCCCATCGACGTCCAGTGCCCGTACGCCGGAGTAGTTTTCGAACAGGCGAGTGGCCGGTCGTTCGGCGGGAACGAGGTAGGGGCGTGGTGCATCCTTGTAGAGACGTTCGAGCTTGGACCCCGACCATCCTCCGGGATGACCCCAACAGTAGACCGACCCGTCCTCCGTGAGCGCACACGACTTGCCGCCATCGCTGTGCACCTGAACGACTCGTTCGAGGTATCCTCCCGGCGCGTTCTTGTCGGCGTCCGCGGACGCCGGTCGGGGGGATCCGTCCTGCTCCGGACTCCGAGGTTGGGGGGTGCACGCGAGTGCGAACCCGCAAGCCGACACCCCTACGGCTCGGGCGATCGTCCTCATGGTCGAGCCACCTGCAGCCGCGCGATCGAGTGCCCATCGAGAACAAGAAGCACGCGGCGATACTTCGGATTCTCGGTGTCGTCGGCATCTCCGGCGTGTTCGGCGGGTGTTTCGCCGAGTCCGTAGGTGTCGACGGACGCTTTCAAGTCTCCGCCGAGGCAGTCCTCGAACACCTGAGCGACGTTCTCAGCGCGAACTCGCGAAAGCAGCTGGTTGTACCAAGCGCGATCCACCCGATCGGCACTACCGATGATCATCATCTTGCTGCTATCCCGCTGCAATGCCGCGAGTTCGGCTGCCGCCGTATAGCCAAGGGTACGGACAGCCTGCGGAGTGAGCAGGGCGCTGCCGAGATCAAAATGCGCGTCCGTGCTTCCGCGGTATCGCGCGTGGTAGCCCTCCCAACGGCAGAGTGGGCTTTGAGATGGTCGCGGAGCGAGACGGTCGCGGAGCGAGGCGGTCCCGCGCTTCGGATCGTCGATCTCGAGGGCGGAGCGCTGGTGCTCGACGGAGCGCGCTCGCCTCGCTTCTCACCCTGAGGCGGGGACCGGCCGGACGCCGACTCTGCCGCTCACGATCATCGGCCGGGACGGCCGTGTCCGCGTGCGTGCGAGTGCAACGTGGTCGTTCTCGTCCAAGCCGTTCCGGCCGGCGAGCGAACGCCTCACTCGCCTTTCGCCGCGTTGAAGATCTCCAAGAGCTGGGCGGCAAGGTGGTCACCCAGCAACTCCTCCATCTTCGAGACGTCGACGGTGGCGCCCGCTTTCCACGTGGCATCTGCTGCGTCAAGAGCGTCGTAGTACGGGAACTTGTTGCTGGCGATGCGGTCCGGGATCGTCGGGGAGCCGGTAGCCCGTACGTACGCAAAGAACGAGATATGAGAGGGCTCGTGACGTGCGGCCGTTCCCATCCTCGAAAGGATGGATCCAGTTGAGTCGCCACATCACGTACGAGGCGAGGTGGAGCGGACTCTCCGCGTCCCAGTTGTCGTTCACGTAGTCGCACATCTCGTCCACGAGCTCGGCGACCTCTGTGTGCGCGGGGGGCACGTGGTCGGTACCGGAGATGCTGATCACCCCATGGCGAAGGGCGCCAGGATGTGAAACGAGCCCCTCGACCGCAATACGGTTCAGCTCCATCATCTGAGATGGGCGCAGGCGAAATCGCTTCTCGAGGCCTGCGTCGACCAGCTCGACGAGACGATCGTACTGGCGAAGGCCGTTCTCAGCCTCCAGCTTTGCCCGGGTCTCCTCGTCCGGCTCGACAAACGGGGCGGCGTCACCGAGCGTGCTGGAGCGCTCGTCACTCACCGTCGCGAGCCTCGAGTGCGGCCGCGGCGTCATCGATGGTCTGGCGCGTGATTCTGTCGTTCTCGATCTTGGTGTTGCCGTAGGCAAAGCTCCGGCGCTGTGCTTCTTCCTGCGCAGGCGTCATCTTTACGGACTTGGCGCGCTGGATGAGTTCTTCGAGGTCGCTGCGGCTCACCCCTCCTCACTACAGCTCGCGATCACGGTCGTCAACAACTCGAGTGCTCGGCGGACGGGTCGCGGGCGAACGCGAGCTTCTGCGCGCGAGACGAGACGAGACGAGACGAGACGAGACGAGAAGCAGCCAGTCGCGGGTCAGCCAGGTTGGTCTGTGGGGCCGGTAGGCCGACACCCTTGACCGTAGCCGGGCGTTGGGCACCGCGTCTCGACGGGGCCCGAAAACGGGGACGACCCCAACGATCTTCGGGAGCCACACTTGGTTCGTGGGTCGTGCCCAACATCGAGGCTCTCGCCTCACCAGTGCTCTGAGCGCGTCCGCTTGGCTGGCCGCCGTTGGCCGCCGCGATGCCGCGATCGCCATCGACCAAGCCAGGCCAAACCCGCGCGGCACAGGGCTCGACGGGTGGTTCGGTGTGAAACGCAGGCACACCTGGGACGACGACCTGCTCGGGACCGCGCTCATCCTGACCGCGACGGTGTGCGTCCTGAGCATCATGGCCCTCGTGACGAAGTCCCCGGCCGACAAGCGCCGCGACGGAGCCCGACACAACCTCCCGCTGATCGTCTTGGCGAGTCTCTCGGTGGTTGCACTCGCGATCTTCGGTTCGGTGCTGAGCGAGGACGGGGCTCAGCCGAGCAGATCTCGAAGAACCCAGACACCGACCAGCGCCGCATGACCGGCCAGAGCGAGTCCGGCGAGTTGCCCGAGGCCGCCGGCCCGCTTTCCGAACACAACGCGGACGATCCCCAGCAGCCCAGGCACGCACACCGCCACCACGGCGCCCAGGACCCAGACCATGAGCCCCGCCATCTGAGCGTTTCCACAGCCGTACGGCTCGGGCGGAGCGAACCCGTCGCAGCCGATGAAGAAAAGGCCAAACGCAAACGACGGCAGGATGACGAGCAACGAGAGGGCGCGAGCGAACATCCACTCTCAGCGTGAGAGCAACCCGCCGCGGCGTCCATCATGACTCCAACACGGCTGGGCGAGCGCATCATCACTCGGTCATCGGCCTGGAGCCGCGGCCGAAGGGCGCGTTCGCCCTGCGTCACTGAGGGCTGGCCGGTGGACGATCCGCGCGAGTAGAATCTCCGCACGGGCGCTGGCCGCCTTGGCCAGCACTCCTAGCGAGTCTCGGCGCACAGAAGGAACGATGGAAGCGTACTACCAACGCCAGCCCGACGGTCGGATCGTCTGCCGGTTTTCGAACGGCCAGGAAGACCAGGCCCGAGAGTTCCTCGCGCGGGGCCCTGTGAGTCCGCCGATTCGACGTCCGGCTTGGCCGGGCGTCTTGGCCCAAGCAGGCCTCATCTTCGGGATGTTTCTTGTCGCGGCGCCGGTGACGATGTGGATCGCCAACGACTATTCATGGACGATGGTCCGGATCGGCTTGGGACTTGCCGCGTCGTTCGGAGGCTTCGTGTTGGTGCTTGGCGCGTTCATAGGCGTCGGAACCGTCGTGGAGCCTGAGCGCGAGTTCATCAAGCACAGAGCGACCCACAGCTTCGCGAGTCTAGGTCTGCCCCAGCGGACGCGGTACACAACGCCGGCGAGCAACGGAGGGCTCCACGGCATCTCCTTCAGTGCTCGCACTCACGAGGTCGTCTCGCTCCCCACCTCGGACGAGAGTCCGGTGGTGTTCGGGAGCGGGGGTTCGCTGCTGGTCGATCAACTCGCGGAGGAGGTGAACGAGACCCTGTTCGAATACCAAGAGCGTGCTGCCGTGCGTGACTGGCTCGACGCGAGGGAACGGGAACTGGGCGAGAGCAAGAGCCCCTACCGTCGGGGGTAGGTCTGCGGAGAAGCGCGGCGATGCGGCGATGGACCGATGGACCGGCTTCTGCATCACTGCATCACCGCCATATCATCGAGATATCGAGATCGTCGGTGACTCGTACCTCGTACCGAACCCACCCAGCGGCCACGACCGCAACGCGGCCTGAACTCGAAGTCTGGAAGGGCGCGCTGGTCCAACCTCTTCGGAGGCGCGCCACCTGTCCCAAAGGACAGGTCGCCGGCTCCAGCACACGCTTTGGAACGGCCGCCTGGCCTGCAAGGACAAGCCGATTTCGTTCCGCGGCTCCCGCGAACTTTCAGTCCCCGCAGTTGACTGTCTCAATACGAGTCACGCTTGGTGCGCTAGGCTCCACCGAGTTGGTAGATCCTGGTCGTTCCTGCATTTTGCTACCCAGCAACGCACTTTTTCCCTTCCCTTGCCGGTCGAGGACCTGGTCTCATCCTGGTCGACGTGCTTAGACCATCCATGGAGCGGAAGTCTCGGAGTCGCAACGGTCACGCACTCCGCGCACGAGGCCGAGGACGCGTGTACGAAGCGCTACGCGCGACCCTATCACCACGTCAGGGATTGCTCCCATCTTCAAAGGGATACGCCGACCGGCGACCCGAATCAGCCGTGCGAGCGGAGATGGCGGGCCATAAGACAACAATCTCCTTCGAGCGGGAGGTTGCACCCGCGCCCACCACATCGCTAACCGGATCCGCCCCGACCAAACGACGGCGCAAGAGAGAGAACGAACCACTACATGCCGACAAAGATTAGAGTTCTCGAAGAACTAAAACTGGACGAGTTAAGAGCGGCCGCTGACGAATTCGAGCTGGAAGTGGTCGACCGACGGGTGCGGGGCGACCTCTTGGAGTCACTTCGAAGATCGAAGAGAGCTCGGCTCGCAAAGATTCTAAAGTCGAGTCTGTCACGGACTCGGCTGATCGAGGTGTGCCGTACGCTCGGTATCGAAGCGGACGGGCGGAACATCGACGACTTCATCTCCGCACTTGACCCCGGAGGGCTGAACGCTCGACCCAAGAAGAAGCGGGCACTTCCGTCAAAGAACCAAGACTCCGAGACCGTCTCAACAGTTGAAGAGCTGATGAGCGAACACGTTCAGCTCGTCGACACGACTACAACCTGGCCATTGAAGGCGAGACTTGCGTTTGGCGCGCAGGAGTTCAACGCAGACATCTACATTCGGAAGATCGGCCCAAGCTCGCGCGGCAACCCGCTTGAGCGACGTCTTCAGAACCCTTCGAAGAAGAACCCGATCTTGCGGCCAGAATCTGGTTATCTGCTGCTCATGGGCTTATGGCTCGAACAGGGCGAAGAAAGGGCCGTGCTAGCCGCCTTCGATGGGTTCCGGCGACTTGGCCGAACCACCCGGTTCTCACTATTCATGCCGGTCGCGCTGCTCGAACGTGCCGCCGACACAGGATTTGCGTCCCATCAGAACAGTTCTGGGGAGACGATCTATGCATTCCGCCCCGAGAATCTCGACCGATATCTGGATGTACTTGGAGAGGAACCGATCTGGGACAGTCCCGCCGGGCTGACATCAGCGGCAGACGACGCGCCCGTAACGCGCTCGACGGCAAGTACTCCACTTGCGTCCGTTGATGCCGACCAGATCTATATTCGGCCTCGGGTCGGGATGTATGCTGCGTTTGCCCGCCTGAACTACAAACCGTGGTTCGCCCTCGCCGAGTTCGTGGACAACTCGATCCAGAGCTTTCTAAACACGCGGTCCGGAACAGAAAGCTCCGGGCCGCTCAACGTAGACATCTCGATCGACCAGGACGAGATCGAGATTACCGACCGCGCGGGCGGTATTGCGTTGGCCGACTTTCCTCGCGCATTCAGTCCCGCTGCACCACCCGACGATGCAACCGGCCTAAGCGAGTTCGGTCTTGGCATGAAGGCTGCAGCTTGTTGGTTCTCGAAGCGGTGGACGGTTAGGACGTCCGCAGTCGGGGATAACTCAGAGCGCACTGTCATCTTCGATGTTCCCGTGATCGCGCGGGAGGGTCTCGAGAACCTACCGATCGAAAAGCGGGCGGCCAGGGAAGACGACCACTTCACCGTTGTCTCCCTTCGAAGCCTTCGAGTACGGCCTCGCGGCCGTACGCTGACCAAGATCAAGGAACACCTTGCGAGCATCTATCGCGTGCTGATGGCGGACGGCCTGCTCACGCTGCGGGTGACGACCGGCACGAAGACAGAGGTGCTCGACTACCAAACCCCACCTCTGCTGTCGGCACCGTACTACCGAACCCCACGCGGCGCGGAGCAGACCTGGCGGCGAGAACTCACCCTCGAGCTCGAGGACGGTCGAAAGGTCTCCGGCTGGGCGGGGATCCTTGCGAAGGGTAGCTTCGTCCACGCAGGCTTCAGCATCTTCCGTCGGCGGCGCCTCGTCGAGGGCAGCGCCGGAGAGACGTACAAACCGAAGGCCATTTTCGGCAACCCCAACAGCTACGCCTCTCAGCGCGTGATCGGCGAACTGCACGTGGAGGGCTTCGACGTCACGCACACGAAGGACGGCATTCAATGGGGAGGTCGCGAGGACGAGGTTGTCGAAGGACTGAGGGCGCAGATCAATGCGCCCGAGCTCCCGCTTCTCGATCAGGCGAATGGCTATCGAGCAAGGAAGTCAGCGGAGAACCTGAAGCCTGGCTTCGGTGTGAGCGCCGTCGACACGACGGCAGAGGTCCTCGCTCAGCCGAAGGCTTCCGACGCCTTGCGCGCGCGCTCAAGCGAGGAGCCCTCGGAAGACCCTGCGGAGGAGCTTCCGCCCCGCCCGACCGACATCCTCGTCCAGAGGAAGTGGAGGACGCACGTCCCGGAGCGCAGTCGACCGCTCGACGTAGAACTCGAACTCGTTCGGACGCCTGGGGCCGCCTGGTACGCGCTGCACTCCGTGCGCTCGGCGACTTCGGACCAGGTGACTCTCCGCATCAACCTGCATCACCCATTCAGCGACCGCTACATTAACGAGGATGAATCGTCGCTGCGAGCGCTGGTACCGCTCGTTTCCAGCCTCGCCCTCGCAGAAATCATGGCGCGCGATGCCGGCGTTGCGGGTGCCGGAGAGATTCGCCGAAACACAAACGAACTCCTGCGCCGAGTACTGTCGGATGACGTCAACCAGGAGTCGGAATGATGAACGAAGAGATACAACCGCTGCAATCAAAGACAACCACTGAGAACATTGAGATCGGGCCGACCACGGAAGGGCTAGGCTCCTACCTGGTCGAGAACAGCAAGCTCGATGACAACGAGGCTTTCAAACGGGTTCGCGATGATGCCGTCGCCATCGTCCAGCGCTGCCACCCTTTCCGAGGAGAGGACGGTACGAAAACGGGCCTCGTTGTCGGATACGTTCAGAGCGGAAAAACCATGTCGATGGTTACGGTGAGCGCTCTCGCGCGCGACAACGGCTGCCGTATCATCATCCTGTTCGCAGGGGTCACGAAGAACCTGCTGCGGCAGACCGCGGCACGATTCAAGAAGCAGCTCAGGGAAGCCTCGGAGAACGCCTCTTCCTGGAAAATCATGAACTCGGAGGACGGCATCCGAGTCGCCACGGATGTCTCCCAACTTAGACAGGCGGTGCACGAGTGGCGGGACCCGGATTTCGACGAGAAGGACCAGCAGACTTTACTGTTGGTAGTACTGAAGAATCACTCTCACCTAAAACGTCTGGCCGAGCTTCTCGGGGAGGTAAACAAGTCTGTCGATCTTTCTGGGATTCCCGCGCTGATTTTTGACGACGAGGCCGACCAGGCTGGCCTCAACACGCAACCCGACGAGGACCCATCCACTACCAACCGGTGGATCAACCGGGTCCGCGCCCACCTTCCTCACCACACCTATCTTCAGTACACAGCCACGCCGCAAGCTCCACTGCTGATCAGTCTCGATGATTCGTTGTCCCCCGCCTTCGCAGAACTCGTATCGCCGGGCGATGGATACACGGGTGGCCAAACATTTTTTGGAAGGGAACAAGACGTGCACCGCGTACGCCCTGTCCCGCCTGAGGATCTCTTCAAACCCGGCGCCCCCCCGGACTCTCCGCCCTCCTCATTGTTGCAGGCGCTGAGAGTTTTCGCGGTCGGCTGCGCTATTGCCCGTACTCGCGGTGGCCCAAGACCGAGGTCAATGTTGGTGCATCCAAGCCAGCGAAAGGCTGACCACGCCCAGTACGTCGAGTGGATCCTCCAGATTCAGAAGCGATGGGTTCGCGCGCTTGCGGAGCCGGAAGACGAAGGTGAAGATGCGAGTGAAGAGTTTCGGTCCGCATACGACGACCTGGCGTCGACCGATGTCGATCTTCCGCCTTTCGAGAAACTTCGAAAACGAATCCGCTTGAGCGTTGGGCGAATGGTCGTCAAACAAGTCAACTCGGAGGATGGCAGTGAGATCGACTGGGACAATGCGGACGAGTTCGTGCTTGTCGGAGGAGAGAAGCTCAACCGCGGCTACACGGTTGAAGGGCTAACTGTCACCTACATGCCACGCGACGCTGGTGGCTGGAACGCCGACACTCTCCAGCAACGAGCCCGATTCTTTGGGTACAAACGGCAATACCTGGGTCTCGTCCGAGTCTACCTGCACCCCAATGTACTTTCTGCTTTCCGGAACTATGTGGAACATGAGGAAAGCGTGCGAAAGCAGCTCGCCCAACACAGGGGGCGGCCACTTCGCGAATGGCGCCGTGCGTTCTTCCTCGATTCCCGTCTCCGCCCGACGCGGAGAAACGTCCTGTCAGATCCGTTCTTTCGACGGAAGGCCTCGCACGTCTGGTTCCGTTCCGGCCACCCACATCGGGTGTCCTCGAACGCGCGGACCAGGAACAACGAACGTATGGTAGCCGCCTGTGCGAAATGGCAGTTCCAGGAACCCGATGAGCCGCAGTGGAAGCAGCACAAGGTCGCCAGAGTTCCACTCGCAGACGTCTTCGAGCAGCTCCTCTTAGAACATGCTGTCGCAGGGGGGGATGTCTCGACCTGGTACGGGGACCTCGTGCAGCTGAGCGAGCTCGCTGAGTCGGATCCGAAGATGTCGGTCCTCGTTGTGAGAATGAGCGACTACCAGCCGAGGAAGAGGACCCCGTCCGATATCGATGTGATCAACCCATTTCAAGGCCGTAGTTCGGGGTATCCAGGCGATGACAAAGTGCGCGAGGCAGACACGGTCACGGTCCAACTCCACCGACTCCAGGTACCGGGCGTGTCCGGTCCAGTACCTGCGCTGGCCGTTCATATACCCCGCGCGCTTAGGGTCGATACGCTGGTCCAACTTCAGGGCGGAAGCCCATGACGCTACTCGAGGTTTTCGAATCGCTCCCACTCCCGGAATTGCCAGGCTCGTTCACGGCAAGACGCGACCCGTTGCTACCGTTTCGGGTTGCACGAACTTCGAGCAACGGTCCCGCGCTTCTGTTCTGCTTCCAACACCGTGACGGGGACGCCGTTGGGAGGCGCCTCGCGACCTTGCGGTACCATCCTCCCAGTCCGGTTCAGGTGCGAGCGGACGGCGCCTCGGTGGAGATCGAGGACGTCGCGGTACTTGAGTGCCTGAGCGAAGCGCCTGAACTCGTTGACCTGTTCTTCCGTGCGGCGTCTGACGTACTTCTTGGCGATCGCCGGCTCAGTCACGAACGAGAATTCGAGGCCGCGCTCGACGGCGTTGTCCGCCTGTTCAAGGCTCTACAGAACCCTGGTCGGCGTAGTCTGACCGGACTCTGGGGCGAGCTCGCCATCATTCTATGGAGTACGGACGTCGGCCGAGCGATCGCTGCGTGGCATTCAAGCCCGAACGCCGTGCACGACTTCGAGGGGATCCCCCACCGACTCGAGATCAAAACGACAGCGAAGGGCCTCCGAGAACACCCGATGGCCTTGGAACAGCTACGGCGACTTCCAGGCGGAGCAACCATGGTTGCGTCCCTGATGGTGCACGAAGCCGAGGACGGAGTCTCGATCCCCGGACTTGTGTCGGACATTCGCGCTCGCCTCGATACAACGCCCGAGCAGTCGGAGCGGTTCGAGCAGATTCTGGCGGCCAGTCTAGGTCAGGGATGGAGCAGGGCCACGGACGTCCGGTTCGCCCTTAGCCGGGCTCGCTCAACTCTGCGACTTGTGCGCGCGTCGGAGATTCCCTGGGTCTCGGAACCGCTGCCGTCGGAGGTGTCCGACGTGAGGTTCACAGCCGACCTTTCGGCCGTTCCCTATTTGGATGTGGGCGACGCTCGCGCCGAATCGGCGTGGCTCGCATCAATTTTACCGCCGAGCTAGGCTACGCGCCGTCGGCGGCGGTGGTCCAACGCACCGCACGGTTTCCCTTGCCGGTGCCAGGATGCTCAGAGTGCTTTCCTTCGAGGTGCAGATACTTCGCAGGAACCGCGGGCACGGGCTCAGGAGGAGGCACCGGGGAGTTCATGGGTGGAAGCAGCTTCGGCCTACCCCGCGGAATGCTCAGGCCGAGATGCTTTCGGATGGAGCGAGCGAGGACTTCTCCGAGAAGCGAGGGTACGGCATTCCCGAGTTGGCGTTGAACCGCGTTCAGCGGACCCAAGATCTCGGCCGTGTCGGGAAACGTCTGGAGCCGACAGAGTTCGCGCGGGCTTAGCCGCCTGTTGGCCCAATGAAATGGCCCTATCGCCGAGCCCGGGTTCGCCTGAATCGTCCACGAAGGACGGCTCTTGGCAAGCTTGAGTAGAAAGCTCCAGTAGTGCCGTCGCCATCCGAATAGAGCCCGGCCGCCAGCCTTGACACCCCGCTCGGTGTGCCACAGGTAGTTTTGCCCCTCGGGAATCGAGGGGAGTAGGTCCGCCCACTTGCCCCGCATCGCGAGGGACTCATCGTCCTCCTCTGAAAGATCCCCAAGAGCATCCCACGCGGTTGTGTGAGGCTCGAGTCCCAGACTCAACTGGCGCTCCTCACTCCCATGCGTCGGAACGGGAAACTCGAACTCGGTCCCATCCACGACTCCAACCATGAAGAAGCGGTTCCGCATCTGGGGAACGCCGAAGTCCGCCGCGCTCAGAACCGAATATCGGGGGCGATACCGTGTTCCGCGCTTCCGGTTGACGGCTTCCACCGCGCGTAGAAGCGTATCCACGCCCTCGCTCTTGCCGGAGTAGCTCAACCCCTCGACGTTCTCGAGCAGAAACACCTTCGGCCGCGTCTCATCCAGGACGCGGATGTACTCTCGAAGAGTCTGTGCGCGAGGATCCTCGAGACGTTGGCTGTCCCCTTTCGCCCAGTACCCCGCCTTCGAGAACGGTTGGCATGGCGGACCGCCGATAAGGACGTCGACTCCGCCCGGTCGGAGCCGAGTCCGACGCCGGAAGTTCGCGCGATCGAGAATCTCCGGCGAACTCACGGATCGGATGTCGCCCTCGATAACCGGGAACTTCCGGTGACGGAGAGTCTTGCAGCAGGCCGCATCCATTTCGACGCCCGCCACGGTTTTAAACCCCGACGCCTCGAACCCGAAGTCGAGGCCTCCGGCACCGGTGAAGAGGCTGATGACGGTGGGCTGGCGGGCCATTCGACTCTCTCTCGATAACACATGCCATGACATGCTGTCAGCGCGATCCTTCGTCCTCACCCGCCCAGCACATCGATGAGTCGGTACGGTTCCGCACGAGCAAGGGTTCGCGGCTCAGCCGGTCGCGGCGCCCAGCCCCGGCCTCGCCGAAGGAAGCAGCTCCAGTCCGACTACCCCCACCCCGACGCCTGAAGCTCGCGGTGCTCCGGACTCTTCCGAGTTGGTTCCGGGGTCTTCGCGTCCCGAACAAACGGCGATGCATCGCAGCATCGTGACCGGCCTGCCCCCCGACAGCCCCGGGTGCCGGTCGTCGCGCGCTTGCGCTCCGGAGACTTTAGGCGAAGCTCCGTGGGATCGAGGCTCCGCGGTTCTTGCGCGACGTCGGCGCGCGCCTCGGAGAGGACAAGACTGCCTCCAAGGTGGCATCGTACTCGTGGACGCGTCAAGCCGGTCTAGCCGCGGCGAACGCAGGTATGCGCTGCCTTCGTCAGGAACTCAAGTCGACCTCGCGGCCTTGGTTCGACCGTGAAGTGTGAACGGCGCTGCGGTTCGTCACATAGCAACCAAGCTCTGGCGTTGGTAGTCGAATAAGTTCCGCCCCCACGTCTCAGGACAAGTCACTCGATGCGGCCCGACGGACCGACGTCGCAAATCCCACCGGCGGATTCATGGGCTACTGGTGGAACTTCCGAACGGTGGAACACGGCCAGCTCTACTTGCAGCTGGAGTACGACCGTCTCGTCGTCAAACTCGGGGTTGAGAACGACACCGACCGGGGTATGGCGAGGGGCTATTGGCTCGACCGCGTGCTCGAAGGCATGGCCTCGAGAGGCTTCAAGCGGCCAAATCGACTCGGCCACGGCGCAACCATGACGTTGGCGATCAGGGACGGTGACTACCGGGTTCAGCGAGATGGCCGGCTCGATCTCGTTGGCACGGTCGAACGGCTGCGCGACGTCGCCAAGGCACTGGACGACCTCCCGTCTTGAGCGAGGACGCAAAAAGGCGCGGCCCCTTCCGGAGTCGCGCCTCTGCGTAGAACAGACTTCGCCAGCCCTACGCCAGCTTATTCCGCAGCACGTACTGCAGAATCCCCCCATGACGAAAATACTCCACCTCATTCGGAGTATCCAACCGCACCACACACTCAAACTCCGTCTTCTTCCCACCCTCCGCGGTCGCCACAACCTTCACCGTCTGCCCCGGCTTCAGCTTGCCCGACCG